>NZ_LGRP01000020.1:0-91225 GCF_001636635.1 Paenibacillus sp. O199 | reverse complement strand
GGCCGCGTTCCGCGCGGCCACTTGCAGGGCAGCCGCCGAGATATCTCCGGCGCCTACCTGCCAGAGCGGGCGCTGCGAAGCCATCGTCACTGCGATGGCTCCGCTGCCCGTGCCAATGTCGACGGCGAGCGGAGCGCCGCCGGGAAACACGCGGTCGGCTTCGCGCAGCACAGCCTCGACCAGCAACTCGGTCTCCGGCCGCGGGATCAGCACGGCCGGCGTGACCTCGAACGGCAGCCCGTAGAATTCCTGGCTGCCGATAATGTACTGCGCCGGCTCACCCGCAGCCTTGCGCGTGACGGCGTCTTCCCAGCGGCTGCGAAGCTCGCTGGGAAAGGGCTCCGGCTGCATCATATAGTACGCGGCCCCTTCGCGGCCGAGTACATGTTCCAGCAGTAGCCGGGCATTGTTGTGCGGCTCGTACACGCCGCACTTCTCCAAAAAAGAGGAAGCCTCCACGAAGGCTTCCCGACAACTCTGTTCCGGCGTCATGACAAACTGCGCGCGGGTCACAGCATTATTCTCCTCTATCCATCATATCCGTCTGCTCGGCAATCGTCAGTGCAGACACGATATCAGCAATCTCACCATTCATGATTTGATCCAGCTTGTGCATCGTCAATCCGATACGGTGATCCGTAACACGGCTTTGTGGGAAATTATAGGTACGAATCCGCTCACTGCGGTCACCTGTACCCACTTTGCTCTTCCGTTCACTCGAAATTTTCGCTTCTTCTTCCTGACGCATCATATCGAAGATACGCGTACGCAGAACCTGCAATGCTTTTTCCTTATTCGAGTTCTGGGATTTACCATCCTGACACGTAGCCACAATTCCCGTTGGAACGTGAGTTACCCGTACAGCCGATTTCGTGGTATTAACCGATTGTCCACCGGCACCACTGGAACAGAACGTATCTACACGGATATCTTTATCATGGATTTCAATATCGAAATCTTCGGCTTCAGGCATAACGGCTACTGTCGAAGTAGACGTATGAATCCGACCGCCGGATTCCGTTGTAGGAATACGTTGCACACGGTGTGCGCCACTTTCGTATTTCATTTTGCTGTACGCGCCGCGTCCATTAATGAGGAATACGACCTCTTTGAATCCGCCCAAATCATTTGTGTTAACGTCCATCAGTTCCACGCGCCAGCCTTGCGTATCGGCATAACGTGTGTACATCCGATAGAGATCCGCTGCAAACAGCGCCGCTTCATCCCCACCAGCTGCACCACGAATTTCTACGATGACGTTTTTATCATCATTCGGGTCTTTGGGCAGCATGAGAACACGAATCAGATCGTCCAGTTCTTTCTGGCGAGTACTCAGTTCATCAATTTCCATTTTGACCATTTCACGCATCTCGTCGTCCAGCTTCTCGCCCTGCATTTCTTTCGCAGCTTCGAGATCCTGGCTCACTTGTTTGTACTCATTGTATGCTTCATAGGTAGGCTGCAGATCCGATTGCTCTTTGGAATATTCCCGCAGCTTCTTGTTGTCACTTGCTACATCCGGGTCACACAGCAGCTCGCTGAGTTTCTCGTAACGGTCGGCTAACGCCTGTAATTTATCAAACATGTATAGTCACCTCACGCATTATTTTCGTTCCAGCATTTCAACGTTCATTCGATTCATTCGATTCCGATAGGCATTCAATTCATTCATGCGTTATCAGACCATTTATATTTCACAAGGCACGGAGTTCTCAGAAATCCCTGACCGTAACATTCATTTTATGATCGACGTATAACATCGCTACAACGTCATCAAATCCTTTACTTTTAAGTTATATAAAAGAAATCGCGTACCCGGTGTCAAACCCGCTTCAACTCATTAAGCTGAGCGAGAAATTTAACATAGGTATACGACTCTTAATTATAGCATATTCTTATGCTCCTGAATAGCAACTGTTTGCAGCAGCTGCATCCAAATTTTGATTTACTTTATTTTAAGCAACCAGATTGATTTGCAACCGCTATAAGAGTATAAGAGCTCATCTCCCATGAGCCTTCTTCCTTTTATTATATCCAGAGCGAGTAAACAATCCAGTAAATGTACAGGAGATACAGACAAATTTATTGTCGATTGTCTTAAGCTTATTGAAAATTATTCTGCAATATGTAAAAAGCCCTGCCATCTTCATTAGAAGACGACAGAGCTGCTATACTCGTATATTCAAGTATGTTTTCTTATCTAGATTATCCAGATTAGACGTTGAAGCGGAAATGCATAACATCGCCGTCGCTTACAACATACTCTTTACCTTCGAGACGAAGTTGTCCGCGTTCTTTCGCACCGTTCATGGAACCGGCAGCAACCAGATCGTCGTAGGAAACAACCTCTGCACGGATGAATCCGCGCTCGAAGTCGGTGTGAATGACACCCGCTGCGCCAGGTGCTTTTGTACCCTTACGGATCGTCCAAGCACGAACTTCCTGTACGCCTGCTGTGAAGTACGTGTACAGACCCAGCAATTTGTAAGCCGCTTTGATCAACAGGTTCAGACCGGAATCCTCGATACCGAGTTCTTCCAGGAACATTTGTTTATCTTCGCCTTCCAGCTCCGAGATCTCTTCTTCCACTTTCGCACTAATCGGCACCACTTCTGCATTTTCAGCAGCTGCGAATTCTCTTACTTTTTGCACATAAGCATTGTTCGCCACATCACCGATTTCGTCCTCAGCTACATTGGCTGCGTACAGAACAGGCTTCAGGGTAAGCAAATGCAGATCGCGCACGATCAGACGCTCTTCGTCCGTAAGCTCCATGCTGCGTGCTGGCTTGTCTTCGTACAGAACAGCCTTCACTTTCTCCAGTACTTCCACTTCCTGAGCAGCTGACTTGTTGCCACCCTTCATGTTTTTCTTGGAGCGATCGATTTTTTTCTCAACACTCTCGATATCGGCCAGGATCAGCTCCAGATTGATCGTTTGGATGTCGCTTACCGGATCAATTTTGCCATCGACATGTGTGATGTTCTCGTCTACAAAGCAGCGCACCACGTGTACAATGGCGTCTACTTCACGAATGTGGGCAAGGAACTTGTTACCAAGACCTTCGCCTTTGCTCGCACCGCGAACAAGACCTGCAATATCTACAAATTCAAACGCCGTTGGTACCGTTTTTTTCGGTACAACGAGTTCTGTCAATTTGTCCAAACGCTCGTCCGGTACTTCAACGATCCCCACGTTAGGGTCAATCGTACAGAACGGATAGTTTGCCGATTCGGCACCAGCTTGTGTAATTGCGTTAAACAGTGTGGATTTACCAACGTTAGGCAAGCCCACGATTCCAGCTTTCAAAGCCATGTATATGACAACTCCTCATTGATTACTTGTTCGGTATGGATAATCCTATACATTATATATGACAAACCCCAAGGCATCAAGGAACTTCGCCAATTCGACCAGAGCGCCATCCGCTTCCCCAAATCCCTGGTTACTGCGGATGATTCGTTTTGCGTAGATCATACGTTTGACTTAGATTATCCGATTTTAGGTTTACCCTTTGATTTCCTTGTACATCGTCAGATCCGTTACCTCATACCCCATCTTGCGATACAGGCTGCTTGCCCGCACATTATGTCCAAAGACATGCAGACCAATGCAATCCACGCCAAGGCTCAAGGCTTCCTTTTCAAGCGCCTCCATCGTCTCTGTACCGTAACCCTTACCCCGATAGGCTTCTTCGACCACAATATCCAGCAAAAAAGCGTCTTTGCCACGGCGGTTATCCGTAACGTTAAACCAGATATAACCCACATTCCCGTCCACGGCATGCACCAAATTATAGAGGTACGCACCAGGTGTATTCAGCCCTTCAGGTAAATATTTGTCGTAGGATGCCTCCGCAAGTCCCTGCGCCTCTTCTGCAGCCCAAGTACCCGCCTCCACTTTCTCTTCTGCAAAATCTTTAATTGAGCGAACACGGAAATTTTCATATTCTTCTTGATTCATGGGGATCAGTTCCATTGGTTTCCCTCCTAGTTTGAGTGTTCTATGTATGATCTTTTTGCACTCTATAGTATTGTATCTTGTTATACCATGGTCTGCATGATGCAATTCAAGCCAAATCCTATACAACTTTTAGTTACCTCACTCTGTTTATATCTATATGAAAGAAAGGAGCAGATTACTTATGAATACGCGTCGTCCCTTTTCAAAAAGGAAAATAATCATCCTATCTACAGTGATTCTCTTCATTGGATTAGTTATTTCTATAGTTTACCAGGCGCTGGACCCCTTCAGACATTTAAGGATCACGATTCATAATCAGTCCGACTATGATCTTTCAAATATTACAGCACGCGTGAGCAGCGGCGTTGACTCGTTCAATACAAACAATGAGGGTACTATATACAACTTAAATAAAGCAGTCCCCAGCGGGGAACAAGTGAAGTTCGCTCCACAGCTGCAACTTTCCGGTGAAGGATCCGTCTATCTGGAGTTTACGAACAGCCGTGGTGAAACCTATAACAAAACGGTATGCGGCTATACCGAATACTTATCTGGCAACTCCTATGTGACTGTAACCAACGAAACGATAACCGTGAGAGAAGATTGTATGTAGCCCTTCTCTCCCACGTTAAACAACAAAAAGAGGCTCCCCAATTCGTCATGATCTGATGGGGTTCCCCTTTTAATTTTCTAAGGTTCGTTAGCTCAGCTCACATAAAACCAAATCGAATTCAACGCCGTTCCATCAGACGTGACGTCTGCTTCAAATCCTCGATCCGCCCTGCACCAATGCCAAACATGACGGTACGCAGCTCGAATTCAACCTGCTCCAACCGCTCATTCAGCGCATCATCGGAAGCGACCGCGGATTCGAGTAGAGATCGGCCGAATCCGGCCAGATCCGCACCTAACGCAAGGGCTTTGGCCGCATCCACGCCAGTGTACAATCCACCGCTGCCAATCAGAACACCTTCCGGGCTTACCGCTCTCACTTCCTGAATACACTCCGCTGTGGGAATGCCCCAGTCGGCAAAAGCTTCTGCTGCCGCACGACGTACCGGATTCGAATTCCGGAACTTCTCGACCTGCACCCAGCTGGTGCCACCTGCTCCAGCCACATCGATAAAAGCCACACCTGCTTCGTACAATCGCTGTGCCGTTACTCCATCGATGCCAAAACCCACTTCTTTCACGCCAACAGGCACGTCCAATTGACGGCACAGCTCCTCGATCCGATGAAGTAATCCGCTAAAATCGGTATTGCCTTCGGGCTGGAAAATCTCCTGCAAGCTGTTCAAATGCAGCACCAGCATATCTGCGCCAGCAATCTCAACGGCCCGCTGGAAATCAGCAGTGTTGAAGCCGTAATTCAGCTGCACCGCGCCAAGGTTCGCGATGACCGGAATATCCGGTGCCCAGCGCCGCACATCAAAGGTGGTTGCCAGTTCGGGCTGTTCCACGGCAGCCCGAATCGAACCTACGCCGAGTGCCCAGCCTCGGGCGTTTGCCACACGGGCGAGCCGCTCATTGATGGCGCCCGTTGTTTTGCTTCCACCCGTCATCGAACTGATGAGCAGGGGTGTACGCACCCTTTTACCAATAAACGAAGTCTCCAAACTTACCTCTTCAAAATTCAATTCAGGTAACGGGTTATGACGAAAAGCATACCGCTCCATTCCGCTGGTTACCCCTTCTCCTGCCACATTCTCTTCAAGACAGAGGCGCACATGCTCCAGCTTCCGTTCCCCTGTAGCCACCTCGGGAAGCAGCCGTTTGCCGGCTCGCTCTTGTTCATTCATGATGAGACCTCCTTATGTGAGAATAGTGCTGATGGACAGGATAATTGCCAGTTTCGGCTAGGTTCCGTTCAGGATTTGCCCGATACAGCAGAGAGATTCTCAGAAATATTAATTCTTATTATGTAACGTACAAACGGTATAATTTGGATCTATATTATAAATGATATTCACACTCAGCGCGTCAACTCTACCAGTATAACGTTCCGGCCCAGCAATGGAAAGGGTGCCCCGAAACCCAATAATAACTTGAGTTTCGAGGTTCTACATATATTTGATAACTAGATATTTGGAGGTTGGGTCAGTCATTCTGTTAGATGAATCTCTTCTATAAATTACTTTACGATTTCCGATGCAAGCTGCGCTCCAACAAGCTGCCCGGACAATGTCACAATCGGTGTTCCACCGCCCGGATGCGTTGTTCCGCCCACGTACCACAGCCCTTGTACATCCTTGCTTTTATTGCCGGGACGCATGAAGGTCTGCTTCACGGAGTTGGACGAGATGCCGTAGATCGACCCTTGATGGGCGAGTGTATCCCGTTCTATATGTTGAGGTGTGTACCGGATCAGCACATCCGACTGCTTCAATCCCATAATTCCCCGCTCGGCCAGCTTCTCCAACACCAATTCACCGTAACGGTCCATCTGTTCACCCCAATTCCATGAGTCCGACAAATACGGAGCGTTCACCAGAATGAACAGATTGCTCGCTCCTGTCGGAGCCATACCCGCTTCCGAATAACCGGAATAACAGATGTAGATCGTCGGATCGGCAGGCATTTTTCGGTCACGGAAAATATGGTCAAACTCCGGTTCATACCGTTCTGGGAAAAAGACGGTATGGTGCAGCAGGGATTCATACTGTCTTCGCACACCAGCCAGTGTCACGAACCCCGAAATCGACGGCTCATACTTGCGAATTCGCTCATCGCTCATCTGTTTGCGATATTCTGGTGCAAGCAGCAGCCGATTGACGCTAAGCACATCTCCATTGGCAACGACCTGATCGGCTTCCCGGAAGCCCTGATCCGTATCCACACCTGCCACTTTACCATGTCTGACAACAATTTGATGGACTTCGATGCCAGTAACGATCTGCACCCCTTTTTCCTGTGCAAGTCGTGTCATTGCTTCTATTAATTGATAGGTTCCACCCTTGACCCCATAGATGCCCTCTTCTGCTTCCACATGACCCATCATGGCAAAGATCGAAGGCGCCTGATATGGCGATGACCCCACATAGGTTGCGTACCGACCGAACATCGCAAGGGTATGGGGATGTTGGAAATAAGAACGCAGCAATTTATCCAGCTTCACTGTAGGCCGTACACGTAGCAGACTGCGCAACATTCGAAGATTATATTTATCCTTAGGCGACAACAGCAGCTTTCCAAGAAAATGACGATTGGCTTCCAAATACAGCGCTGCAGACTCGTCCATAAATGCATCGTAACGGGCTGCATCCTCTGGGCTGTAGGCAGCAATCTGCTCCTTCATCCTCTCACGATTTCCCGACAAATCGACCACGGTACCGTCTGCAAAACGATTACGTGTACGAGGTTCCAGCTCATATAGCTGCACGTAATCCTCCATCTCCACACCTGCGTGATCGAAGACAGAACGGAAGCTTGCAGGCATCGTGATCGTACTTGGTCCTCGGTCAAAATGATATCCATCCTGCTCAATGTGTTGCAGCTTCCCACCGACCCGCTCCTGCCGTTCCAGAATGGTGACCCTCACTCCTTGCGAAGCTAGCCGAATGGCACACGATAGACCTCCAAATCCTGCTCCGATGATAATGACGTTACCCTTCAACTGTACCGCCTACCCTTCCATACATACCCCTTGCCGGAACGACCTGCCTGCCAGGAAGCGATGCCGATCGCAATGACACAGGCCATACTTATCGGTTGCAGGAAAGCAAGCCACCAGGGTTGTCCTCCAGCGTGATCCGATACCCTTTTGACTGCCATCCCGAGCACGGTTCCCACAAGACCATAGATGATGGACGTAGAATTGCCCGCCAACAAACCGATCATCAGACCGAGCGGAGGCACAATATACATCAGTGTATACATCAGCATCGTGCCTAACAGCAGCACATCTTTGCGCCCCATACCTTCGTACATGTTTTTCTTATAGCCGTTCCACACTTCTGCACCATTCTGGTACATTCGTGTATTCGTTACATCATGAACATCGGCCAACATGACGGGATGTCCCGCACGCTTAACCGCCTTCGCCAGACTCATGTCATCGACCAGATCAGCCTGGATTGCAGCATGTCCACCAGAGGCCTTATAACTGGAACGATGTATGAGCAAAAACGCCCCAGTAGCGGCTACAAACATTGGATTGGATGATCTGCGTATCATGAAAATGGGGAGATGGCTGATGATGGTGAACACCATCATAGGCACAACGAGCTTTTCCATCCAGGTCTTCGTCACCTGATAGGGGAATCCCGTTACGAGGCCGCCGCCTTGCTCACACCCCGCAGCAATAGTCTGCCGGATGGCTTGCGGTTCCAAGCGTACATCGGCATCCACGAACATAAACCATTCACCCTTGGCCTCCTGTACCAGTCGGTGACAAGCATGAGATTTTCCCATCCAGCCTACGGGAAGTTCCACGCCATGCAGCAGGCGCACACGTGGATCACAATCGGCAATTGCTTGAACTATAGCTGCCGTCTCATCTTCCGAGCGATCATCCAGCACCAGTACTTCCATCCGAAATCCAGATGTATCGCTGGCAAGCACACTTTCCAGACATCCTTGAATGTGCAGTTTCTCGTTGCGGGCAGGAATCAGCACAGAGACCAGCATATCCCTGTCTTTCAATTCATCTGCGTTGAATGAACGCACTTTGGGCAGACAGGAGACGTTCCATATTGCAAACATCAACTGAACGCCCAATACACAAGTCAGTATAATCCAACCTATTTCAGATGCACTCATCGCTAACGGTTCACCCGCTTTCGTGCCGCATCGTATTTTTCACTCGTAGAACGTACATGACGAATCAGTGGAAAAGCGCCCGGTAAACTCCCCTGCCCGATGCGTACCAGCTCTGATTTATGGTCATTCAACTGCTGCTCCAGCACCCTGCTCAATCTGGTGGCAATCTCGTCACTCTTCCATGTCTTCCAATTTTCTATTACAGGCGCACCCACCTGCATCGATACTTCCGGTAAATCATGTTGAACCATGCCATGGCACAAAGTCACAGGTACAGCTACGGCGCGTGGAGAGCGGCGTAACAGCAAACCAATGCCTGGACGAAACTCGATTGGCCTGGCATCCTGATGCAGAATTTCCCCTTGGGGAAAGATCCAGACCCTTTTGCCGGAGTGAAGCAGCTCGGTGGTATATTGCAAGGAGGTTCGAATGCTGGATGCATTCTCCTTATTGATTGAATACGCGCCAAGTTTGCGGAAAAAGGCATATTGTCGCAGCTGCTCTTCTTCCATCATGACATAATGATCGCCTCGGGAAGTCTGCTGAGATGCATGATAGAGCAGCAGACCATCCCACCACGAGCTGTGGTTCATGAAATAGATGACCGGTTGATCCGGGTCCATGGGTGAGTCATTGTTCGGGAGCAGCGGGTCCAGTGACCCTGATAACGTAAACGAGCGAAAACGTCTCCGCAGCAAATAATAATGATTGTATAAGGAAAAAATCCGGTTAAACGGTTTTGATTTTACGGCGCGAATCATATAGCCAGCTCCCCTCAGCAAGAAGCACACCTACAATAGCAATGATGAAGCTGCCTGTAATTCCTTCTTTGAGAGCTAACAACCCAAACAAAAGAATAAACAGCTGATATAACCATTTTGCACGCAGCAATGAGCTTCGATCTGAAGGCATTGCCGGAAGAAACAAAGAGAGGAACGCTCCCATTACAAACCAGCTTATGTAATTGGTCCAGGGCACACCGTAGAATCCACCTGGGGCTTGCCATTGCCAGAATCCTCTGGCATGCGCAACCGGGTCCAGCACCAGATCGAGCACGATGGCCCAAAATCCAGTCTTAACCGCCCGGATCAGCTTGCCTGTCCAGGTGGAACCGCCTCCACTGAGCAGAGCCGAGTTACCCACCACGGCAATCCAGGCGAAGCCTAATGTAACAGGTACACTGAACAGGTGGATTCCGAAGAAGTCTGAATACGAATACTCGCCAAAGGGCCAGTGTGTATGCACGCCAACCCATTCTACCCCCATGCCACCCAACCATATAATAAAAGATACCAACCAGAGTCTAGGTTTCATCCAAATGACTGACTGGTCGGACAACCCTGTCCGTTTCCGCCCTTGATATATCAGATCCAGCACATACAGTGCGTAGAAGATTAGAAACAAACCGTTGGAGAAGGACAGTACATCCGGAACACCGATCGTCAGCATCAGTACCGCTCCGATGCAGTACCACGCCCAGTACAGGCCCTGAACCATCAGGATACCGCCGTGCGGGAGGCTTGGTAAGCCAGCATTGGATAACGTTTCACAATGGCACCCAGCATCTCCAGTTTCAGTTCATCACTAACAAATGCACGCTTCGTATACACGTCATAGTCGTTGCGCTCAACCGCATGCAGAATGGTCGAATAAAAGGCTGCAGCCAGCTCAATGGCAAATGCACTTTCGGTTGGATACGTATCCAGACGGTCCATACCGATACGGAACCAGCCCAGCGCAGCTGCTTTTAATTCATGAATGATGGCTTTAAACCTTTCGTCAACAACACCGTTAGCCCAATCCTGTTCGGAATATCCATGCTTCTCCATCAACTCCAGCGGAACATAGCGGCGGGCTCTTGCCCGGTCTTCGCCCACATCACGGATAATATTGACGATCTGCATACCTTTGCCCAGCGCAATCCCGTTCATAGCCACGTCTGTACCGTTGTCATCTCGCAATACAGGCAGCAACATCTCGCCGACGGTTCCGGCAACCAGATAACAATACTGTTCCAGTTCCTCCATCGTTGTATAATGTGTGACTTTAAGATCGGTTAATTGTCCGTCCATTTGACGGAAGAAAGGCCCCTTGTCCAAATGAGGGAAACTCGTAAACAGCCATCGTAATGCCGGCCAGATAAAATGTCCTTCCGCTTCTTCCAGTTGATTGAACAGATTGCGGATTTCATGAATCGTATAGGGCGACTGCTCCGGCTCATCTACACTGTCATCGATCATGCGGCAAAAGGCATAGATCACGTACACGGCCTCGCGGCGTGGGCTGGGCAGACCTCTGAAGGCTTGATAAAAAGATGACGAGCCCTTTTGCATTAATTCCTCACACTTGTTCAAAATCGCTTCATTCATGTTTCCATCTCCTTCGTCAGTAAATTCACTGCCATCCGTGCACTTTGCATCACAATAGGAACCCCGCCTCCCGGATGTACAGAAGCTCCTGCCGCATACAGTCCCCGGATTGCCGGGAATGGCTTCGGTTGCGGACGATATACACCGGATTGAAACAGTACGGGTGCGATGCCAAAGCTGCCGCCGCCATACAGCCCGTCACGCTCAGCGTCAGCGGGAGTACGTATTTTTTTCCACTTGAGTGCTTCACGAAGTCCCGGAAATCCGCGTTGTTCCGCTTCTTCCAACACTCGTTCTGCCAGCGCTTCGCTCTCCCGAGACCAGTCGACACCATCGGCATCCGGCACCGGAATGAGGAAGTACAACACACTCTGACCTGGCGGAGCTGCCGTCTCGTCCAATGCAGCCGGATTGAATACATAAAAAGAGGACTTCGCCGGAATGCGGCGCTGGTCGAACACTTCCCGCAGACTGCCGTCCAGACTTGGAGGCAGGAAAAACTGATGCGTCGTTGCATCATCCCAGGTCTTGTCTACGCCCGCATAGATCAACACACATCCCGATGAGGGGCGAAATGGCTTTCGTTTACGTGAAAATTCAGTCGTCTGACCCAGCAGACCCGACAGGTGGGGGAAATCGCCATTGTAGATAACTGCATCCACATTTTCTGCGCCTGCGGCAGTTTCTATACCTTCGCATACACCATTTTTAATATTCAGTCCCGTCACTTCCGTGTTCAGCACCACCCGACCACCACGTGATATCAGTTCCTGTTCCAGTATGGCAGGTAATGCAGCATAGCCACCTTTCACCATCCAGATGCCATATTCATGCTCTGCATAAGGAAGCAGGGAATAAATACCCGGCGTGCCGAAGGGAGATCCTCCAATATAGAGACTTTGCAGCGAATATGCATCCAGCAGTTCCTCATGCTGAAAATAATCGCCTACAGCCTTCCGTACACTTTTGTGAGCACGTAATCGGCCCATCAGGGACATCAGAGAGGGAGTGAAGAAATCCCGTTTTCGCGGAAAAGCCCGTTCCAGAAACGCAGCCCGTCCCGCCGGAAACAGTGTGTCCATATCTTTCATAAATTTCGAGAATCCCTGGCTTTCTCCAGGGAAGAGACGTTCAATCTCTTCGGCCTGCTGTTCACGTGCCGTCATCTTGGTCATCACACGTCCGCTGCTGTAATGCACCCTGTACAATGGATCACAACGCAGCAGCTCAATCTTCGAACGATCCACACCCGCTTCCTCCAAAATGCCAAGCAGCATCTCAGGCAGAAGTACGATGGTCGGGCCTTGATCGATCCGATAGTCCCCTTCCTGCTCGTAGCCGATACGACCTCCAACTCTGGAACCCCGTTCGTATACCGTTACGTCCCAACCCTGTTTATTCAGCAGCAATGCTGAAGTAAGACCGCCAATGCCTGCACCTACGATGGCTGCCCGTTTCATGAATGGCCTCCCGCTTCCGCCGTTTTCACATACGAGGATGGTTTGGAGCGCTTGCGAGCGTCCTCTTCCTGGATCAGCTTCACGCTGATTCGAGCCGATTCAAAGATGGTCGGCAGCCCACTGCCCGGATGCGTTCCGCCGCCCACCAGCCATACCCTTTTCAACTCTTCAAACTGGTTATGCGGCCGCAGATACATCATCTGCCCAAGATTATGAGCCATGTTAAATGTTGCTCCACGGTACACGTCGAGTTCATTTTGCCAATCCAGCGGTGTAAACATCATGGATTCTTCAATACGACTGCGGATGTCTGACAACTCAGGAATCGATTCCATCCGCTTCATCATCGCCTCCCGCACATTCTCCCGTTCTACCTCCCAATCGATGTCTCCGGTAAGGTTCGGCGTAGGCATGAGAACATATAAAGCAGATTTCCCTTCCGGTGCGAGCGTCGAATCGAGTCTGGAAGGGTTATGAATATAGAGAGATGGATCCGCAGACAACACTTTGTGCTTCGTAATCTCGTCGACGTTGAGTCGATAGTCCTCGGGAAAATAGATCGAATGATGCGGTAAATCCACTTCACCGTCCACGCCCAGATACAACATGGCTGTGGAGCAAGAGTACTTTTTACGCTTCATTTTCTCCGGTGTATATTTCTTGAGTACGCCTGGTTCAAACAGATGGTTCACGGCATGTGCAAAGTCTGCATTAACAACGACATGATCCGCTTCAATGCGTTCTCCATTTTCAAGCAAAACGCCTTCTGCACGGCCATTGCGAACAATGACCTGTCTAACCGGACAGGATGTATGTATTCGTCCTCCATATTCTTCAACTACATCAGCCATGGCTTGAAATACGCGATTGACGCCGCCAATGGGGTGAAATAATCCATAATGGTGCTCAATGAATGACAGAATCGTAAACGTACCCGGGCAATCCCAAGCGGACATGCCGAGGTATTTGGATTGGAACGTGAATGCCCAGCGCAAGCGCTCATCTGTGAAATAGCGGGACAGAATGCCGTAAACTGTATTGTTAATATCGAGTTTCGGCAGAGCTGTCATGGCATCTTTTCGCAAATAATCTGCCAGCTTGCCGAAAGGCCTGCGCAGCAAAGGCATGACTTTGCCAAACTTCACTTCCTCTTCCTGCATGAACCGAAGGTAATTGTCCTCGTTGCCGGGGAAAAGCTCCTTGATCTGTGCGGCTGTATCTTCACGATTACGAGAAGGCGTAAACACCTTATCACCGAAATTTAGGGCATACAGCGGAGTCAGCTCTTTCATCTCCACATAGTCTGATAGCTTGCGTCCTACAACGTCGAACATCTCTTCAATCAACTGCGGCATCATCAAAAACGTTGCACCACGGTCGAACCGATATTCGCCCAGCTCCAGTCTGGCAGAACGTCCCCCAATGACTGGCTGTTTCTCATATACATCTACTTCGTACCCCTGGCCGGACAATAACATCGCTGCTGCAAGTCCACCCGGACCTGCACCAATGACAGCTGCACGTTTACGTTGCTGATTCGGTATCATGCCACTCACCTTTCCTATGTTAAGAACTATCTCTAGGACTATAGTCTTTAACCTATTATTAAACCGCCCATGAACAGTTCAAGCGGGTAAACGCAAAAACATTATACAAATATAGTACAAATATTATACAACTTATTAAATCAAAAAATGACCGACTGGTCAAATTCTCTAATAAGATATTTTGGAATACAAAAAAACACCCTCTGCGCTCTTGCGTCAAAGGATGTCCTGTATACCCAAACCTATACATTCTATTTTAAAATACATTTTTAAAAAGACACGAATCAGTTATCTCCGCCCAGGCGATGGTTCAACAAAATACTCACGTTCCATCCACGATTGCCAATCCGCAGAATCTTCAGGCATAATCCACTGCGGATATCGTGCGTTCTCTGTACGCTCATAACCCTTGCCTCCAAGTACAAAACGCATATGCGGGAACTCGTCCACAATTCGCCCTATGAGTTGATCACACCGCTCAAGAAGTTCGGAACTAGTAACCGATAGACAGACCAATCGGATGTTCTGCTCCCGGATAATTGGGAATAGCCCCTCTTCCGGTGTGTTGGCTCCGAGATAGAGCACTTCTGCACCATTTTTACGCATAAACAGGGAGAACAACAATAATCCCACCTGATGATGCTCCCCTTCCGGGCACAAGGCCAGAACTTTGGGCAGATGCGGATAGATCGGGAACAGATGGAAAAACTGATAAAAGCGCTGTGAGATCAGTTGTGTCATAAAATGCTCTTGAGCGACCGAAGCCCTGCCTTGCTCCCATGCATCCCCAACCCGAACCAGAATGGGCACCAGCACATGATAAAACATGGAATCATATCCGTACATGGTGAAGCCAAAATCAATCAGACCATTGGCTCGTTCACCCTGAAAGTTGTATAGCGAGTCATAGATCTGATCGGCTATACGTACATAAGCCTCTTCCATCGTGGGTACTGGAGGCGTTAACGACGTAGGCACTGCAGCTTGATGTGAACTGGTTTTGTTCACCTTGAGCATACGTACTGCTTCCGAAATATTCGTCTGGTGCTGCTCCACCTGCTCTTTTAACCAGCGCAGATCTGCAACATTCTCTTCCGTGTACAAGCGATAACCCGATTCCGTCCGCTCAGGGGTGACCGCACTGTACCGATTCTCCCAAGCCCGGAGCGTTACCGTCGGAATACCCAGCATGGCAGCGACTTGTTTGATGGAATACACCTTATTACCCACTTTCTTTCCTGAAATAGCCAGACTTTCGCAGGTTAAACGAATCCTTATCCCGTCTTTGTCAGGTATATGAAAATCCGAACATTCCACAAAAATAATACACTCATTATACACAACGGTCATATGCATGTCGATTGAATCGATCGAAATGGTTTTGCCTTTCCTGACGACTTAAATAATCTGTCAGGCTCTCTGCGTCAATGTTGTCATCCGGGTGGTAATAGAAGTCAGCACGTTCAGAAAGGGGAGTTATTGTTGTTTTCTTATCGCCGCCAGACATCAGACCGCAAGTCTTCACGCGGCAAATTTCCATACATACGAACAGGACTCGTCCTATTGGCACTATGGCTCATCGCCGTCATGCTCTATCAGACCTATAAACCGTTACCATCCGGCATTGCCTATGAAAGTCCTGAATACCGGGTGGATCAGGTACAGTTTTTGCATGATCTGACCTATCCATCCGCTGATGGACAGATGGAGCACGAACAGCAGATCTTCCAGCGCATGCTTCAGGTTATCGAGGACGCGGAACAGTTCGTCGTCGTTGATATGTTTTTATTCAATAATTACCAGCACAAAGGTCAGCAATTTCCACCCATCAGCACAGAGTTTACGGAAACACTGGTTGCCAAAAAACTTCAGAAACCGGATATGGATATGTGGTTCATTACGGATGAAGTGAACACCAACTATAACTCTGCACCGAACCCGTTACTGGAGCAGATGAAGCAGGCCGGAATTCACGTGGTCATCACAGATGTGGACCCTTTACGTGACTCCACTCCTGTCTACTCTGCGGTCTGGCGCACCTTCTTCCAGTGGTTTGGACAATCCGGCAATGGCTGGATTCCGAACCTGATGGCAACCGATGGACCGGATGTCACCGTGCGTTCCTACCTTAAGTTGCTCAATGTGAAGGCCAATCATCGCAAAGTGGTGGTCAGCGAGAAGACAGCTATTGTCTCCTCAGGCAATGTTCATGATGCCAGTGCCTATCATTCGAACATTGCTTTTGAAATAACCGGACCGATCATCGGAGATATTCTTCAGTCCGAGCAGGCCGTACTAAACATCTCGGGTGGAGGTAAAATTCCTTCCTATACAGCTCCTACCACAGACCCGAATAAAGGAGATTTGCGAATTCGCTATCTGACCGAGGGCAAAGTGAATGACGCAGTGCTCCATGAGATTAATCAATCGGCAAAAGGTGATATCTTGTGGATGGGCATGTTTTACATCGCTTCACCCAAAGTACTGGATGCACTGCTCGAAGCCTCGAAACGGGGAACCGAGATACGGCTTGTACTCGACCCGAACGAAAATGCCTTTGGTCAGGAGAAGACTGGCATTCCCAATCGTCCTGTAGCTGCTGAGTTACATGATAAATCGGATGGCAAAATCCAAATTCGCTGGTATAACACAACCAAGGAGCAATATCACACCAAGATGATGTACATTGCCAAAGCCACCGGGGATCATATCGTCCTTGGAGGATCGACCAACTTCACCCCCAGAAACATGAATGATTACAATCTGGAAAATGACCTCTGGGTTGCTGCACCACCAGACAACTCATTTACTCATGATGTGGCGAATTATTTTGACCGGATATGGAATAATGAAGATGCCGAGTTCACCCTGAACCTGGATGAATTTCAGGAAAAGACTACATTTTTGAAAGAAATCGTATATAAGCTGCAACTGATTTTGGGTTTAACGACCTTCTAATGGAAAATGAAATTCCAAGCATAAAGCCGCCTGTACACTATCGTGCAGGCGTTTTTTGTGCCTTGACAGGGAATGTAAAATGTGAAAATATAGGTTACCTAACGACCGTTAGGAAGGTGATATTAATGACTGCACATTCGATTCGGGATGCAGCCCTGTTCCATTTTGCAAGAGATGGATATGAAGGAGCCTCCTTAAGAGCAATCGCTGACGAAGTCGGGATTAAAAAACCGTCTATATATGCACATTTTAGCGGCAAGGATGACCTGTTTTTGCAAACCCTTGCGCATGCGTTTAAGGATGTTCAGCGTCGAACGCTCGAATACTTCCGTGTTCACGCCGATCTGCCATTGGAACAAAGGTTGAAGGGTTTGCTGATATGGTTTGAGCAAGAGTATAACTGCAATGCCTCTGCCCGCTTTATGCTGCGTATGTGTTACTTCCCGCCGCTTTCGCTATATAGCGAAGTGATGGATTTAGTTTATCCGTTTCTGGACGGTATGGAGCGGTCACTGACACGGCTGCTGCAAAGGGCGACGCGCAAGGGGGAACTACAGGCTGTTCCAGCAGAACAAGCTGCGATAACTTATATGACTTTTCTCGATGGCATCACGGTTGAGATTATTTATGGAAGTTCACGTCGATACAGAAGACGGATTGAAGCTTCCTGGCCAGTCTACTGGCATGGCATTCATCATCTGAAACAAGAGGCACTGCCCGTTGTTTTGAAAGGAGATTCATCATCATGAACCGCAACTGGTTATATGTTTTTATCGGAGGACTCATTGAGATTGTATGGGTAAGTGGGCTGAAACACGCCTCTAATGTTTGGGAGTGGGCTTTGACGGCCTTAGCCATCATCCTGAGCTTTGGATTAATCATCGCTGCTTCCAAAAGATTGCCTGTGGGTACGGTGTATGCCGTATTTACGGGGATTGGTACTGCAGGTACGGTACTGGCTGAAATGCTGCTATTTGGTGAAGCATTCTCACTTGCCAAGGTTTTGTTAATCGGCCTGTTGCTATGTGGTGTGATCGGACTGAAACTGGTCACGGATCAACAATCGGCAAAAGGAGGTGAAGCATAATGGCTTGGATGGCAATTGTGGGCGCAGGCATATGTGAAATTTTTGGCGTCATCGGCATTAATGGTGCTTCTACCCGAAAAGGCTGGCCTTATATCGTGCTCATGCTCGTATCGTTCGCATTCAGCTTCTCCCTGTTATCCTACGCGATGACTTCTATTCCCATGGGTACCGCGTATGCGGTGTGGACTGGAATCGGTACGGTGGGCAGTACGTTAACAGGTATGTTCCTGTTCGGTGAGCGGAAGGAAGCCAAGCGGCTGCTGTTTATTGCCATGATTTTGGTGGCGGCGATCGGATTGAAACTGATTACGTAACGTAAATACCTCCATTATATATCTTCCATAATATTTAATTATCCCAAAAAGACGACTTTCGATCAGAAAGTCGTCTTTTTGGGATATGATGTAAGTAAGAAACCTCACCACACTCTGTTACGTAAGAAAGGAAGTCGTGATGATGAAGAAATGGTTCGCGCGTATGGGTTCATTTACCGGATATATCTTTCTGGTCGCTGTGGGAACCTTTTATTTGATTGCTCTTGTAGCTATTATTCTTCTAGCCATTTACGTCTTTAAAGGCGGATCATGAAATAGATCATACATATTGCAATGAACATTCGTCGCTCATATATACAGCCTTTACTGCGTCTGCATTACGTAGGAAAAATGCTCCAGTCCCCATATAGTACACCCTCTTCTTTTTCCATTTTTCTCCCATTTGAATTCCATTGTCTTTATCGTTTATACTTGGTTTGACCCTAAAGTCAATTCAAGAACTCATAAGTTCCGCAGGTGAGGTGGATGTATCGTTAATGAACCCTATCCATGAAATGAATGAGAAGAAAAAGCTCATTATTACCACAGCACTCAAGCTGTTCTCAGCCAAAGGCAGTGCTGCAACCTCCATGCAGGAGATTGCAGAAATATGCGGGATGTCGAAAGGCAGCCTCTACCTCATGTTCAAATCCAAAGAGGAATTAGAGGCCAGTACGATGGAGTACTGCATATTCACGCTCATGGACGAAATCTCCCAGATTGAACATGAAGCTGGGCTCACTTCGAGAGAACGTCTGCACAAGCAGATTGAAACACTGCTTGTCCATGTATCCGAGCTGAAAGAATTTTTACGCGTGCAAATGCGCAGCATGATGATGGATGAAGAGCAGCATCGCAAGGAAAAGTGCAAACCGAAAAACAAGGATCTGGAGATCCGTACCCTGCACTGGTTCAAGGACAAACTGGAGGATCTGTACGGACCGGAGATTGGACCCTATACCTTAGACCTTATTTTGCTCACGCATGGTCTGTTCCTCTCCTACATCAAAATCTGGTTTACGGAAATGCCTTCCCTTACCGTATCCAAGATGGCAAGCAACATGCTGCAAACGATCGATTATGCAGCTCGCGGATTGCTCGATCAACGCCCTGCCCCTTTGGTTCCTTTGGAACATTGGCCAGCATGGAGCAGCGATTCAGATACAGATTCCACAATGATGCGTCATCCTATTCATATCATCAAACAGATGAAGGATATCATCACTTCTGATATGCCTCCAGGGCAATTGCGCAATGACGCGTTGGAGACCATCGCCATCCTGAGACAGGAAATGATGGAATTCACACCGCGACGTGCCATTATCCTGGGCATGATGCGTAATTTGGATCACATTCCTGTCATCCAGCCATTGCACTCCGAGCTTCAGCACATTATGGATGCCATGTATAGCCGGTTCATCCAGGCTGACTCGTCACAACAATAAAGAAATACAGGGAGAAACAGAGAGGAGAAGAAACCATCGTATGAAAGGGATTATTAATTTTTCACTGAACAACAAGTTTGCGATCTGGATTCTGACCATCATCGTTTCCTTCGCCGGTTTGTACAGCGGACTGACGATGAAACAGGAGACTATTCCAAACATCAATGTGCCATTCTTGAGTGTAACGGCCATTGATCCAGGGGCAGCTCCAGAAGGTATTGTCGAGGATGTCACCAAACCACTCGAACAGACCTTAAGAAATGTAGAGGGAATTAAGACACTCACCTCTACTTCCATGGAGAATGCTTCTTCCATCACCCTCGAATTTGATTATGGTACCGATCTGGACAACGCTACCGCAGCGGTACGCGAAGCACTGAATGAGGTGCAGTTGCCGGATGGTGTGCAGAAACCAACCATCTCGAAGTTCAGCATCAACTCCTTCCCGGTTGTCTCGCTCAGCTTGTCTGACAAGGACGGCGGCGATCTGGAACAATTGACTCGACTGGTTGAAACGGATATCCAGCCTGCACTCGAAGATATTGACGGTGTAGCTCAAGTCCAAGTTTCCGGCCAATATGTTAAGGAAGTTCAACTGAAGTTTGATCAGAAAAAAATGAATGAACTCGGTTTGACTGAAGATACAGTCAACGGCATCGTTCAAGGCTCTTCTGTCCGTGTACCACTCGGACTGTTTGAACTGGACAAAGCACAGAAAGCTGTTGTTGTTGATGGCAACATCATCGATCTGGATGATTTGAAAAATCTCGCTATTCCGGTTGTACCAAGCGGTGCAGGAGCAGGCAGTGGTTCAGCCACAGCACCACAAGGCGCCGGCGCACAAGCTGGTGGAGCAGCTCAAGGCTCTGCACAAGGTTCTGACCAGGCTGCAGGACAAGCCGCAGGTGGAAATGCCAGTGTAGGCAGCACTTCAGGTGCCGCAAATGCACCTGGGATTCCAACGGTTAAATTAAGCGAGATCGCCAAAATTGAAGTCATTGGTCAGGCGGAGTCCATTTCCCGGACAGACGGTAAGGAATCCATCGGGATCTCCATCGTTAAGTCCAATGATGCCAATACAGTTGATGTCGTTAAGGCAGTTAAAGACAAAGCGGAAGAGTTGCAGACGCAGTTCAAAAACGCCGAGTTGACTGTTTTGCTTGACCAAGGTAAACCTATCCAGGACTCCGTAAACACGATGTTGTTCAAAGCGATGTTTGGTGCTTTGTTCGCCATTTTGATCATTCTGTTGTTCCTGCGTGATATTCGCTCCACCATTATTTCCATTGTCTCTATCCCGCTCTCCTTGCTCATTGCATTGACAGCACTGAATATGATGGACATTACGCTGAACATGATGACCCTGGGTGCCATGACGGTCGCGATTGGACGGGTTGTCGATGACTCCATCGTTGTTATCGAGAATATCTATCGCAGACTGACACTCAAGGGAGAGAAACTTAAAGGCCGTGATTTGATCCGGGAAGCTACCCGTGAAATGTTCATTCCGATCCTCTCTTCCACGATCGTAACCATTGCGGTATTCCTGCCGCTGGCACTGGTGAGTGGTATGGTCGGTGAGCTGTTCATGCCATTTGCCTTGACCATGGTCTTTGCTTTGCTGGCATCCCTGATTGTGGCTGTTACGATTGTACCGATGCTGGCACATACGCTGTTCCGCAAAGGTCTGAAGAACAAGCAGAATCATGAGGAAAAACCAGGCAAGATGGCGGAGGGTTACAAACGTCTCTTGAACTGGACATTGTCTCACAAACTCATCACCGTCGGCGTTGCTGTATTGCTGCTCGTCGGCAGTTTGTTCCTGTATCCGTTCATCGGTGCAAGTTTCTTGCCGGAACAACAGGATAAATATGTGACCATTACGTACAGCCCGGAAACTGGAGCTTTGCGTGAAGATGTTGAAAAAGAAGCACTCGTAGCCGAGAAATGGTTGCTGACGCAGCCAGGTCTGGAGAAAATGCAGTATTCCATCGGCGGCAGCAATCCACTGAGCAGCATGGGTGGAGGCAGCTCCAACTCTGCTCTCTTCTATATCGAATATAACGAAGATACGAAAGACTTTACAAAAGTGAAAGAACAGCTTGTGGAAGGTCTGAAGAAAGAAGTTACTGTAGGAACCTGGAATGAGCTTGACATGTCTGGGGGACTGGGAGGCAGCAGCTTGAGCCTTTCCATCTATGGTGACAATGTAGATCAGATCAAACCTGTCTCGGATGAAATTCTGAAGCTGGTTGAAGCAGATACCGAATCTTTTGAAAAAGCCGACACTACGCTCTCTGATACCTACGGGCAATACACGCTCGTCGCGGATCAGGAAAAACTGAGCTCGCTCGGTCTGACTGCTGGCCAACTGGCTATGACGATCAGCCCTGCACGTGAACGCCCTGTACTCACAGAAGTGGATATTGAAAACAAAACGTATAAGGTCTATGTAGAGACTGACAAAAAGACATTCACCAGCATTGCTGATATTGAAAACGAAAAAGTTACTTCACCACTCGGCATTGAAGTACCAATCAAAGATGTCGCGAAAGTGGAAGAAGGCACTTCACCGAACTCCATCATGCGTATTGATGGCAAAGTCGTTGTGCAGGTATCAGCCAACATCTTAGCTTCCGATGTACAAAAAGCATCATCAAACTTGCAGGCGAACATCGACAAACTGGATCTGCCAGATGGTGTTGAAGTGAAATTTGGCGGTACAACCGAACAGATTAATGACACGTTTACCCAACTTGGTCTGGCCATGCTGGCAGCCATTGCGATTGTGTACTTTGTGCTTGTTGTTACGTTCGGCGGTGGACTGGCGCCATTTGCCATCCTGTTCTCCCTGCCATTTACCGTCATTGGTATTATGGTCGGCCTGTTCGTGGCTGGGGGTACGCTTGACGTATCTGCCATGATGGGTGGACTGATGCTGATCGGGATCGTGGTCACCAACGCCATCGTCCTGATCGACCGTGTTATTCACAAGGAAAAAGAGGGAATGCCTACTCGTGAAGCCTTGCTGGAAGCCGGAGCAACGCGTCTGCGTCCAATTCTGATGACAGCTCTGGCTACCATTGGTGCCTTGCTGCCACTGGTGACAGGACTTGAAGAAAGCGCAGGGATCATCTCGAAAGGTCTCGGTATTACCGTAATCGGCGGTCTGATCAGCTCCACGCTGCTGACTTTGGTTATCGTGCCAATCGTGTATGAGTTCCTGATGAAGTTCAAAAAGAAAAGAATTGAAGATTAATCGACACCTTCTGTTGATTGAATTAAATCATCACTCAGAATTATGATGAGCTTCTAACATAGAACACCCCTTAGTCCACATTAGAATGGTTTGTACATTCTGATCTGCGGCTAAGGGGTGTTTTACATTTAACTATAGTTTCTTAGCATCGGTCATAGAAACATCTAGATGTTAGATAGAACTACATAGAAATAATCCATTTTGTTTTATTTCATAAAAGGAAGAGATCATTTTGTGAAATAAAACAAATGAACGTGAGATTTCAGCTCATCTGTTGTTAACAGACTTATAATCAAGACAAACGCTCTTCAGAAGCTCGACTTACAAAGCGGGTATGTAAAACTGCATGTATTTGAGGGAAGGACGGTGGTTTTGTGGGGGAAACGACGTTGCATATTCAGATGAGAGACATGCTGAAACGTCCAGTGTTCCGCAAGGCTGAGGTACTCGCCAGTGAACGGGCATTGGAGCGATATGTGCGCTGGGTGCACATTATGGAGGTTACCGAAGTAGGCAACTTGCTGAATGGCGGGGAACTGGTGCTAACGACTGGCATTGGCTGGCAGGATGATGAAAAGCAGGGACTGTCTTTCATGCGCCAGTTAATTGCTCGTGGAGCTGCGGGACTCTGTATCGAACTGGGGGCTCACACCAAGTCCCAGCTCGGACCTATGAAGGAACTTGCAGCAGAAGAGGATTTTCCACTGATCTGGTTCCACGAACAAGTACGTTATATCGATATTACACAGGACCTGCATTTCGCCCTGATTCGCAGCCACCAGCGTATGCTCGCTGATCTCGACAGCCTCACTACCTCGTTCAACCAACTTCTTTTGAATGGAGACGGTGTACAACCACTGCTCCGACTGTTGTCTCGAACAACGGGTTACCCTGTAGCGCTATATCCACTGGATGGGGAAGCAAGTGCCGTTCCCTACTGCCCTCCAGCCCAATTGGAGATTCGTCGGCAGGAGTGGTTGTCACGTCGTGGTCATTCGGACGAGGGAGAGCATTTGGGAGATCATTCTTTACAGAGGAATCATTCGGTGCATTCACCGGATGCACTCACTCTGCCTGTACAGGCGCTTGATTATGCATTTGCCGATCTGGTGCTGATGCTCGACAAGCTGTCGGATCACGATCAGGATCTGCATAATAGACCCTCTGATGAGTTCATCATCCAGGCACTGGAACGTTGCGCAGCCGCCATTGCTCAGGACTGGATGCGCACCAAATACATGGAGGAAAAGCGACGCTACAAGGAAGATATGTGGGTCATTGACTGGCTTAACGGACATCATTCTGCGAAAGAAATTCATGAATATGTATCTGCTGCCAATGCCCAGCTTGCTTCTGGAAAAGGTACCGTCATTTTGTTCGATAGCAATCCCAGCTACACAGACAGTCTCAAGCTACAGAAACTGCTAATTCAACGCAACATCATTGCCCGTTCCGTGTTCGCGCGGGAAGGATTCGCCCTGTACAGCACCGTGCTAAACCACCAGATCATTCTGATTATTGTTGACCCTCTGCCTGGATCTCAGCGAAAAAGCAGTCTATGGCGCTGCATTGAACAGTTGCAGCAGCATGAACAGGAACAGACCCATCGCCTCCTCTCGGGTCTGTTCGGCATCGGTCACAGCTGCGCTGATCTATCACGTCTGAAAGACAGCCTTGAGGCAGCCAAGGATACCCTGCGCATTCAGAAGGACATCGGTGTGATGCAGCAGCCCTTTTACAGCAATCTTCACTGCTACCGCATTATTGCCAGCATGAAGCAGAGCGGCAGTCTGGATGATTTCATTGAAGAATATCTCGGGCCAGTCATTCGTTATGATACCGAAAAAGGCGGTCAGTTGTTGCGTACGCTTAAACAATATTTTATTCTATGCTGCTCCAAACAGGAGACGGCCACGGCTTTATTTATCGTCCGACAGACGTTATATCACAGATTACACAAAATTGAGATACTTCTGGGTGACGACTATACTCTCCCCGAGAAACGCGTCGCCATCGAACTTGCCATCTATGCATATGAATACGTTCATGGGCCACTCGTGTGACCTTCTACGCTCCTTTTTGCTCCTGAAGCTGCCTGATCAGGATATGACTGAACCACTTCCGTCCAGACGCTGTACCCACATATTGCTCCTGTTTTTCTCCGGGAAGATCGGGGTGCCCCCACACGACATGAGCACCCTCCAGATGTTCCCGAACGGCATAGATCCGGTAACCCTGGGCCACCATTCGTTCAATCGCTATCTTTTCCTCTTCAAATACATCATGGTCAGACATCAGCTTCACCCTCCATTCACTGCCGTCACAGGCTGTCTCACAGGTAATGGTGTACCGGCATCATATTTGTCACGCTTCACATACTGACCCGCGCCTGCCACTCCGGCAAACTGTCGATCCCGAATCACATATTCCCCGCGGCATAGCACTGTCACCGGACATCCCTGGATTGGCATGCCTTCAAAGGCGCTATAATCCACATTCATATGGTGGGTAGCTGCCGAAATCACCCTTGAGATAGATGGGTCAAAAATAACGATATCCGCATCTGTCCCCACAGCAAGGGTTCCTTTCTGCGGAAATAAACCAAATAGCTTGCTTGCCCGTGTAGAGCATAAATCCACCCACTGATTAAGCGAAATTCGCCCCTTCACTACCCCTTCGGAATATAAAATGCTGAGCCGATCTTCAATGACAGGCCCGCCATTTGGAATTTTGCTGAAATCATCCCGTCCCAGATCCTTCTGTCCCTTGAAGTTAAACGAGCAATGGTCCGAGCCAATCGTCTGCAACTGACCGCTCTTGAGTGCATTCCACAGCACTTCCTGATGATGGGCTTCACGCAGCGGTGGGGACCATACATACTTCGCGCCTTCAAAATCCGGTTGATCCATCTTCGATTGATCCAGAGTTAAGTACTGCGGACAGGTCTCGCCCCAGATTCGATAGCCCATGTCTCGCATACGGGCGATCTGCTCCACGGCTTCCGCACAGGTGACGTGTACCACATAGAGCTGTGAATCGGCAAGTGCTGCCAGTCGGGCCGCCCTCCCTGTAGCCTCTCCTTCCAACATGGAAGGTCGGGTAAGTGCATGATGTATCGGCTCGGTTCTACCATCCGCCAGCGCCTGCTGGACCAGCAGATCAATAACATCGCCGTTCTCGGCATGTACCATGACGAGTGCGCCGTACTCTTTGGCCTTTTGCAGCGTCTGAAAGAGAATGCCGTCATCGGCCTGGAACTGATTTTTATAAGCCATGAACACCTTGAAGGAAGACACACCCTCTTCTTCAATGATCTGTGGCAGTTCCTCCAGCACCTGATCATTCATCTCGCCAATCATCAAATGAAACCCGTAATCAATGGCGGCTTTGCCCTCGGCTTTGGCATGCCATTCCTGAAGTGATTCCAGCAAAGGTCGACCTTTTTGCGTCAAACAGAAATCAATGACCGTCGTTGTGCCACCGAAGGCAGCAGCTGCGGTACCCGTTGCAAAATCATCCGCCGTCACCGTTCCGCCGAACGGCATATCCAGATGAGTATGCGGATCAATCCCACCAGGGATGACATAACAGCCAGACGCATCCACAACCTCCGTTCGTTCATCCGGCACAAGTCCCATGCCAATCTGCACGATCTTTCCGTTTTCAATGTAGATATCCGCTTCAAACGTATCCGACGCTGTGACCAACATTCCATTACGAATCAATTTGCGGGTACTCATGATATCGCCTCCTTGGTGGATTGGTCTCTGGCCGATTGCAGCAGGGCAATCGCAGACTGACGGTCATTCCAGGTTAACGGTTCCTGTTCATGTGCGATCTCTACCATCTCAATTGCGCCGTCCACCGGACAGACAATCGAGCACAGATTACATCCGACGCAATCTTCCTCAACGACCTCCAGATACGAGCCAGAGGGGTCAGACAACATATCAATACATTGATGCGAGGTGTCTTCGCAGGCGATATGGCATTTGTTGCAATTGATGCAGACATCGCGGTTGATGCGGGCTACCACTTTGTAATTCAAATCGAGATTGCCCCAATCCGAATAACGCGGAACCGTCTGACCAATCAATTCAGATACACTTCGCAGACCTTTCTCATCCAAATAATCGTTCAAGCCATCGATCATGTCCTCCACGATACGGAAGCCATGATGCATGGCTGCGGTACATACCTGGACCCCCGTCGCGCCCATAAGTAAAAATTCTGCGGTATCCCGCCAATCGGATATGCCTCCGATGCCGGAAATCGGCACACCAACTGCCGGATTGCGTGCACACTCGGCAACCATGTTCAGCGCGATTGGCTTCACAGCCGGACCGCAGTAGCCGCCATGCGCCCCTTTGCCACCTACATGCGGCACGGTATTCCATGAATCGAGATCCACACCCGCCAGGGAGTTGATCGTATTAATCAGGGAAATCGCATCCGCACCGCCACGCACGGCTGCCCGGGCAGTCGCCGTAATATCGGTGATATTTGGCGTTAGCTTCACAATGACAGGTGTGGTCGCCACTTCCTTCACCCACATCGTCTGTAATTCAACCAGATCCGGTTGCTGACCAGACGCTGCTCCCATACCACGCTCGGCCATGCCGTGCGGACATCCAAAGTTTAGCTCCAGCCCGTCTACGCCGACAGCTTCGACTTTCTTCACAATCTCATGCCACTTCTCGCGTTTCGGTTCCACCATGAGTGAAGCAACCACTGCCCGATCTGGGAAACGCCTCTTGGTCTCAGCAATTTCACGTAGATTCACCTCCAGCGGCCGGTCGGATATTAACTCAATATTGTTAAAACCCGCGACGCGCTGTCCACCAAAATGAACGGCTGCAAAACGCGAAGAGGTATTAATGATCGGCTCGCCCAGCGTCTTCCAGACGGCACCACCCCAGCCTGCTTCAAAGGCGCGCTGAACCTGATATCCGGTATTCGTCGGCGGCGCCGAGGCCAGCCAGAATGGATTGGGCGATCGAATACCTGCCAGATTAATGGATAAGTCAGCCATAACGATCCCTCCTTGGTGTGGTTTGAACTCACAATGGTGTTTGTTTGAACTTCACAAGTTACACAGGAACCTCACGTATTTATTACCTAGGACTTCTGCTTCATAAGGGTTAAGTTGAGTGGTTGGTGTTGCCAACCTGTTGGCATAATTTGTTGAAACATTCTAACGAACCGTACACCTCGTATTTCAAGCCGTCTCTTCCACCTGTCCGGGCAACGCCTTCATCACCGATGCAGCCGCCAGCTTGCCCTGCTGTGCAGCGGAGACCACCATCGCTTCGCCCTGCCCCTGTCCGAAGATTACATCTCCTGCCGCATAGATCTGTGGATGGGACGTACGGTACGTCTGTGGTTCCACTTCAACAACGCCCCAGTGATGACGCAGGCCAAATGCCTCAATTAATGGCAGCAAACGGTTCTGTCCAATGGCTCGAACAACGGTATCACATTCAAGCATGAACTCCGATCCCTCTATCGGCACAGGCAGTGCCCGACCACCTCCAGGTGGAGTAACCAGCTTCATTTTCACACACTCTATAGCCTGGACTCGACCATTCTCGTCTCCAATAATGCGCTTCGGCATGGTGAACCAGCGAAATTCCACACCTTCCTGCTTCGCAAATGTATATTCGAAGGCATACGCTGTCATCTGGCTCTCCCCACGTCGATAAAGCATCTGCACACGCTCGGCACCTAGGCGTACCGAACAGGTCGCTGCATCCACTGCCGTATTGCCCGCACCAATAATGGCAACCTTCAGACCGTTCAGGGCCGGAGGCACACCCTGCTTCGTGGATTCCACCAGCTCAATGGCATCATAGACACCTTCCAGCGTCTCTCCTTCAATGCCGAGCATCGGAACAGCGCCCATCCCGCAAGCCAGAATAACGGCTTCGTGCTGCTCCAATAACTCTTCAGCGGATACATCCACCCCAATGCGTACACCATACCGAACCTGCACCCCCAGTGCCTGCACTTGTTCGACTTCCCATAAGGCTACGGATTCCGGCAGGCGAAAGGACACGATACCATACGTGTTAAGCCCTCCGCCTTTCGCTTTGGCTTCATAGATCGTCACCTCATACCCTACACGCCCTAACTCTCTGGCCGCAGACAATCCCGCAGGCCCTGCGCCTACAACTGCAACACTTCTTCCGTTGGCAGGCGCTGCCTTGAATAACGGTTCATTCTTCGTCCGTGCCCAGTCTGTTGCATATCGCTGTAAATCACCGATCCGAATCGGCTTAGATGACTCGTTCAGTACACAAGCGCCTTCGCAAAGTTCCTCTGTCGGGCAGACCCGTGCACAGCTAGCACCTACCGGGTTGGCCTCCATAATAGTCCGAGCCGAGCCTTTGAGGTGACCTGTTGAGATTTTTTTGATAAACGAAGGAATATTAATGTCGGTTGGACATGCCTTGATACAGGGTGCATCATAACAGTACAGACAGCGGTTCGATTCCTCCATCACTTCCTTGCCCGTCATTGCAGGCTTCATTTCGGTAAAACGACTCTCCCATCCGTAATCAGACAACGTTGCTCCTGCGCTGTTCATCAATATCATGCACCTCCATAAGGTTGGTCTCTGTTTTTCCTTTCGCCGCCGGATAAAGTTAATGACTGACTCACACAGGGACTGCGATGCCAAAACTATCTTCGCTCAGCTACAAGTTAACAAGATGTTCGTAGGTCTCGGGCCGTCGATCGCGGTAAAATTGCCATACATTGCGTACTTCCCGAATCAACTCCGTATCCATCTCGCCAATGATAACCTCATCCTGATCCCTGCTGCCCATGGCCACCATCCTGCCTCGTGGGTCCACCAGATACGACTGACCGTAAAATTCACCCATATTCCATGGCGATTCCACTCCCACTCGGTTAATGGCAGCCACATAATAGCCATTAGCTACCGCATGGGCAGGCTGCTCCAGCTTCCACAAATATTCCGATGTTCCGGCTACCGTTGCGGAAGGGTTGAATACAATCTCTGCACCCGCCAGCCCAAGCAGCCGTGCCCCTTCCGGAAAATGACGATCGTAACAGATGTACACGCCCACTCTGGCGTAGGCTGTATCGAATACCGGATAGCCCAGGTTACCGGGTCTGAAATAATATTTTTCCCAGAACCCATTGGTGCCTTCGCCTGCTTCCACATGCGGAATATGATGTTTGCGGTATTTCCCCAGGTAGGAGCCGTCCGCATCAATAACAGCAGTCGTATTGTAATACGAAGCGATCCCTTCCACCTCGTATACAGGCAAAATGACTACCACGCCAAGCTCCTTCGCGAGCTCCTGAAAACGCCTGGTTGTCGGTCCTTCCGGCACCTGCTCGGCAGATGCATACCACTTGGGGCTCTGCTCCGTGCAGAAGTAAGGCCCGTAGAACACTTCCTGCAAGCCGATAATCTGCGCTCCCCGAGCAGCCGCTTCACGCACCAGCGCAATGTGTTTCTGAATGGCGGCCTCCTTATGCACTTCAACTGGGGCCGAGCCCTCCACCTCATGTGAAGCTTGAATCATCCCGATGCTGATTTTACCCATAACGCCACATCGCCTCCTCTAAGAAACTGTCCGCTGTCCGTTTATATGAAAATCAACATCATCTTATATGACTGTAAAACCCCATCGAAATGAACTTCCATCGTCCTCCCTCCTGTATGTTCCCCTCGTTACTCACCGGTTTCCGGGCTGCACATCTGCCTGATCGTGCGGTACATCACTTCTGTACCGAGAGCAATGTCTTCGGGCGAAGAATACTCACTTGGATGATGGCTGATGCCATCTTTGCTGCGAACAAAGATCATGCCATAGTCACACACGTAAGAAAGGGCCAGCGCATCATGGAACGGTCCACTCACCAGCTCCGGTAAAGGCAGGCCGATCTCTTCGGCAGACGAGCGAATGGCATTCTTGATTCGTTCTGCACAATATCGCGGTTCACTGTTGGTATCTTCGGTCAAGGAGTAGGTCAGGCCATATTTCGAGCTGACGTCATCCAAGAGGCTCATTAACCTTTCTTCAAGCCGATTTCTGCGCTCCATCTCCATATCTCGCAAATCAACCGTAAAGCTGACTTGTTCAGGAATGATGTTGCGTGAGTCCGGGAAGACACGGAGGCTCCCCACGGTCCCTACTGTCGGAGCTTCCGGATCTTCTCTGACCATATCGTCAAAAGCCGCAATGACCTTGGCGCTGCCCACCAGCGCATCATGCCGCATCCCCATCGGTACGGACCCGGCATGCCCTGCCATGCCTTTCATCGTCACCGTGAGCCACAGCGGGCCCGAGATACCAGTCACCAGACCTACCGGAGCGGCCAGCGATTCGAGAACAGGTCCTTGCTCAATATGCAGCTCCAGATAACTGCCAATAGAGCCAGCCGGATAGATCGCTTCGGCAAATTTTTCTGGTGCACAGCCAAAGGCCTCCAATGCCTCTCGTCGGGTCACCCCATTTTTGTCCTGTCGCTCCAATTCTCCTTCTTCCAGCTGTCCGGTTATGCCACGTGAACCAAATAATCCTTTGTTAAAACGTGAGCCCTCTTCATCACAAAAGGCAATGACCTCAATGGGCATTGGAGGGCGAATGCCTTGTTCCATCAGACACTGTACAGCCTCTAACGCACCAAGAACACCGATGGCTCCATCATACCGACCCCCATACGGCTGGGAATCAATATGTGAACCGATCATAAGGATCGGCAGGGACGAATCTGTACCTTCAAGGCGACCAATCAGATTGCCAAACGGATCAAGGCGAGTCACAAGCCCGGCCTCTTCCATCCAGAGGCGAACCTGGATAATGCCCTCCATATCTTCCGGAGTCAACGCGAGTCGGCAGACACCCGTCTCTACAATTCGGCCAATACAGGACAACTGTTCAATTCGATCATCCAGACGCAGCTGATTGATGATTTTCCCGGTAGTGGTCTGCATCCTCCATCGCCTCCTTTCGCACATTTACAAGCACGATATAAATAGAGATCCCACCTATATTCCACTTCCTCTCCATCACTACCCTGCATCCAAACTGCGTAGTGCAGCCAGCAAACTACCAGCGATCAGGTCCAATTCTTCCTCAGTGGTGACGAACGGCGGAGAGATGGTCAAAATATTCGCAAATCCCGGCACGGTGTCGCCATTCTTGCCAATCAGGACACCGTCCTGTTTGCAGCTTGCCAGTACTTTCATGACCTTATCCGCATGAGCAGGCGAACCATCTGTTTCAATCAGCTCCACCCCGCAGGCGAAGCCAAATGTGCGGATATCTCCAACCACCGATAACTCCAGCAGCGGCTCCAGCTTATCCCGAAGCAGGTATCCAAGTTCATCAGCACGGCTGACCAGATTCTCTCGTTCCAGAATTTCGAGATTCGCCAGTGCCACGCGGCAGGATACAGGATTGCCCCCGAACGTATTAACATGACGAAAGTGTGAATCGGTTCCAGGTTCTCTGAACGTGTCATACAGATCCGCTCGAACGGCTGTCGCCGATAGTGGAGCGTACGCACTCGTCATACCCTTTGCCATCGTGACGATATCGGGCTGCACTCTGTAATTCTGATGACCGAATTTTTGCCCGGAGCGGCCAAATCCGCAGATGACCTCATCCACAATGAACAGCACCCCATAACGCTCACAAATCTCCTGCACGGTACGCATATACTCCGGAGGCGGGACAATCATGCCGCCCCCTGTAATGACTGGTTCCATAATGACCGCAGCTACCGTCTCCGGCCCTTCCCAACGAATAACCTCTTCATAGATAGTGGCGCATTCCAGTCCGCATCCATCCTTGTTTCGTCCAAATGGACAGCGGTAGCAATAGGGAGGTGGTACATGAGAAAAGCCTACGCCCAGCGGCTCGTATTTGATTTTGCGGGCCGCTTGCCCGGTAGCGCCCAGTGCGCCCATGGAGTTGCCGTGATAGGCGCGGTGACGGGAGATGAATTTGTGACGAGTTGGTTCACCATTCTGATGATGAAACTGACGGGCTATTTTGAACGCCACTTCATTGGCATCTGAACCCGAGTTGGAGAAGAATATGCGATACTCCCCCTCCAGCCAGTCATTCAGCTTCTCTGCCAGCAGAATCGCCGGCTCATGGCTCTGGGTCATGGGCACGTACGCTAGAGCTTTCATCTGCTCATAGGCACTTTGGGCAATCTCCTCGCGTCCATGCCCGACGTTCACACACCACAGTCCCGACATCGCATCCAGATACCGTGTGCCATCCTGATCCGTGATCCAGCTGCCCTCCCCGCTTACGGCAATCATCGGATGATCGTTATGAGGCGAGATGTGATGCCACACATATTTGCGATCCTTCTCCAGCCACTCTTCCTTCGTTCCGCCAAGCGGCTGGGGTTGCTGATCCACTGAGCTCATTCGTCATCCTCCTCTCTAACCTGAACCTATGGACTTTACACTTGACCACTCCGATTGCAGTACCCTCTTCTGAACGCTCCACGCTTATTTAGTTCGTCACATCCTTCACCGCTTCTTCATAGATGCTTTTCTCCAGTGCTTCGTCCAGATTGGCAGCTTTCTTGATCAGGCCATACTTCAGGGCAATATCCGCAGTCCGCGTAAACGATTCATCCACGAAACTACCTACCTGTTTCTCTGTAAATCCTTCCGGTCGAATCAGCTTCGCAATCTCTTCCAGCATGGTCACCTGATGTTCGCGGGTCGTGCTGCCGTCTGTTACGTTTTTCATCACGATATCCACCGTTTCTTTCTGATTGTCGATGGCGTAGTTCCAGCCTTTCAGAACGGCACGGGTCACTTTCACCGCCAGCTCTTTATTACTGTCCACCCAATCCTTCTTCGCGATCAGCGTATCCTCCAGCATGCCTACCCCGGCATCCTCAATGTTGAATACATCCAGGTCGGACTCCTTCGTTCCGCTTTCCAGTACCACGTGATATTCGTTATAGATCGTTGCCGTGGCGACATCCACCTGATCGTTGAAGAACTGATCCATCGTGAAGCCCTGCTTCACCAGTTCTATATCCTTCTTTGGATCAAGGCCGTTCTTCTCCATAAAAGCGAGAACCTGGAACTGCTGGCTGCCGAACCATGTGCTCACTTTCTTGCCTTTCATCTGGGCTGGATCGGTAATACCTGCGGACTTCTTGGCAATCAATCGATAACTGCTCTTCTGCGAAATCTGGGCGAGGGAGACCAGCGGAAGACCGTTATCCCGGCTGACCAGCAAACTGTCTACCCCAGTGATACCCACATCGGCTGCGCCGTTGACCACCTGCTGTTCAATCACGATATCCGGGCCACCCGGAATGATCTCGGCATCAATACCTTCATCTGCAAAGAAACCTTTCTCCTTAGCGGCGTATATCCCGGCGAACTGAGCCTGAGGCACCCATTTGAGCTGGATCTTCACTTTGGTTAAGGGCTGATCTGAACCTTCCGCTCCCTCCGAGCTGGCAGCAGAAGGGGTGACGGACGGCTCTGATTTCGCGGAACACGCTCCCAGCATCGCAACGACCAACAGTACCAACACCAGAAAACCCGGTTTTAACGTTTTGTACATATACAGAACAACCCCCTGTTTATATAAGGATCTTCAATCAGGTACTGTGAAATCTGCTTCACGAGTCAATCGATCTTTGGAAGGTTGGCACCTTGATGAGTTTTTATGGATCTGTACGTGCACGATTCCACGGGATCAGCCGTTTCTCGGCCAGAACGACGACTTCATACAGCACAATACCGAGCACAGCGGCGATAACAATACAGGACCAGGCAAGTGGCATGTTCGCCAGTCGGATCTGATCCGAGAGCAAGTATCCAAGCCCCTGGGAGGCGATGAAAAACTCACCCACAATGGCGCCAATAATGCTGGTCGACATATTAATTTTCAGACCTGCGAAGAGGGAAGGTAGCGCATGTGGCCAGCGCAGCTTCACGAAAACCTGCATCCTACTGGCGGCAAGACCACCCATCAGATCACTGTATTGCGGCTGAATTGAGGTCAAGCCCTTGAATAGACTCACAGCCATGGCAGCCATCGTAATTACAGCCACGACGGCAATACGTGACCATATCCCGTCCCCAAACCAGTTGTTCATAATCGGGGCCAGCGCAACAATCGGAACGGCGTTCAGTGCTGACATTACAGCAACTGCCGCCCTGCCACTCGTCGGGAAGAAGGATGCAACCGAAGCCGCCAAAGCTCCCAGCAAGGAGCCTAGCAGAAAGCCACCCAGCATCTCGGTTCCGCTGTACATCGCGTATCGGAAGAGCATTTCTGCATTTTCGCTGATGGACGCTGCAATTGCTGATGGCACAGGCAGTTGGTAACTTTCAAGCGAGAATAACTGATGGAACAATCGAAGCTGCCATAAGGTAAGAAATAAGGCTCCGGCAAGCCACGGCAGTAGGCGCAATCCAATTGATCTTTTGCGAACACTACTACCCCGCAGTCTCTGTCCGGCTTGTCCCTGTTGCCCATGGATATCCGAGCCTGAAGCAGTTGGCACCTTAATCGAATCCACAATAGATTCCCCAATGGAGCCCGTGCCCGTGCCAGAGACAGCGACCGTCGCACCCTCCTCACCTTTGCGGCTTACCACCACACTTTCATTCATCATGCAGCACGCCCTCCCTTAGCCCTGAATTCGGGCTGCCATGGGGTTAGCCAGCGCTCAGCAAGGCTGATGGCAAGATACGAGATGAGTCCAATACCAATGCTGAGCATGATGGTTGCCCAGAACATGCCGATTTGGGCACTGCCGTAATACAAGGAACTGACCATCAGTACGCCAAGTCCATCCGGGGCTCCCATTAGCTCCACCACAATGGAAGAAGTGACTGCAAGTGGAGCAGCTATTTTCATCCCGGAAAACAGACCAGGCAGTGCAGAAGGCAGCAGACATTTGACATAACGCGCAGGCAGGGAAGCTCCACAGGAACGCATAAGCTCCAGATGCTCCGGCGCTGCACTTTTTAATCCTTTGAGTGTGTGGATGATAATCGGGAAGAACGTAACGTAAGCCGCCATTATAATTCGGGCCCACTCGGCGTTATGGATAATGCCATAGACAATGGGCGCAAGACCGATTACGGGCACCATCTGGGAAGAGATGACATACGGAGATAAGGTACGCTCTACCCAAACCGCCACACTCATGAGCAGGGCCAACAGCAGACCTAACACGGTTCCACCTGCAAAACCAATTGCTGCATTCCCAAACGTTACGGCCCCCTGTTCAGCCAATGTGCCTGAGTAACGAAACAGGGCTGCGAGAACCTCGTGCAGATAAGGAAGACGGGACGCTGCCTGCTGGGGTGACAAGAACAAGTGGAGAATCCAGGCGATACCTTCCCACAGCAGCAATACGGACAAAATCCAGATCACTACCCAGGAGCGAAAACCCAGCTTACTGGTGTGCAGGAACATGGATTGGATCACGCTCCTCATAGAAACAATTTCGGATGGTGGTCATCATGCGGTAAAAGGCTTCGGTTTCCCTCAGCTCTCGATCCCGCTTGGCTGGCAGGTTGAAGGAATGAATGGAGTGCACCTGACCAGGGTGTGCGGAGAGGACGATGATGCGGTCAGATAGAAATACGGCCTCGGGGATACTGTGTGTAACGAACAGGAATGTCTTGCCTGTAGATCGCTTAATATCAAGCAGCTCCAATTGCAGCTTCTCCTTCGTGAATTCATCCAGTGCGGAGAAAGGTTCATCCATAAGCAACAATGGCGGATCAAGCGCGAGTGCACGTGCAATGGAAACACGCTGCTGCATGCCCCCACTGAGCTGCCATGGATAATGGTCAGCAAAGCGAGTCAGCCCGACCATTTCAAGCAGTTCACCACTCATGCGGCGGCACTCCTTCCGGCTTGTGCCGAGCAGCTCCAGGGGAAGCTCCACATTGTGGCGTACCGTGCGCCAATCGAATAACGCTGGAGTCTGGAAGACAATACCGAACTGGCGCTGCAACCGCGCCCGCTCCGGTTCCTCCCCGGCAACCCGGATGCTGCCTGTCGTTGGCTGGAGCAAATCGGCTACGAGTCGCAGCAGTGTGGACTTTCCACAACCCGAGGGGCCAAGCAGAGAGACAAATTCATTGAAATGGATTTGAAATGAAACGTCGGACAGGGCGGTAACTTGTTGTGCTCCACTGCCAAATACAACGGACACGTGATCCAGCTCGATATGGCAGGTGTCGGGGACGATGATAGAGGACATGGGCATTCTCCTTTTCGCGGGAAGCTCGCAATCTTTTCACACCAAGGCTGAATGGAAGGTTTATATACACGAACGTAACAGGTTTTGCTTGTTAGGTAATACTATATATCTTTGGGCGGGGATTACATTATACAGACTGTTTTGAGTATGGGCCTGTTCATGTTACACAGTGTAAAATGATACCGATTCTCAGTCCTAAACATGTCAATGTCCGTGTATGTTATCTAACATCTGCTTCACTTATACAGAACTCTTGTAATATCCAAGTAAAGGCGCATAATCATTTGTATTTATTGAATAAATATTCGGAAAATATGACATATACCCTCGTATTCTTGTTGATTTTCTTGTATAAACATTGATAACAGCATTTTGCAAAATGCTCATATAGAAGGACGTGAACTCTCGCCCCGATACGGTGTCTGGTTCTGGGATCATGAAGGCGGTGTCATTGATTCCCGTCCACCACCCATATTGGCTGGATAATCGCGTTTCCGAACAGTCTCGCAAAGGATTTTCAAAATCAGAAATCGGGGTGGTCCGTATGTTTGATTGGCTGGGATCGAGAAAAGGGTGGCCGCTGTGGCGGTCGTATCGGTTGAATGCAAATATGAAGCAAGACGTAGAGGAAATCTTTGAGGGCATCGCCGAGACCCGGCGGCAGCTTTTGATGGATTGGGCTGAGGAGCAGTGGAATCATCTGGATCGATTGCTTCAGCAGGTACGAGCTGTTCATCCGCAAGGTATGTTGCAAGGCTCCGAAGATGTACATGGATTAGAGGTATGGTTCGCAGCAAGTTATGTACGCGCTACCGATAGTACTGAGCTTTTTATGCTGAACGAGCAAAACCAGGTTGTATTTTCTACATATAAGAAACATATTGGACAAGTCTACGAAGATGGAAATGCTTTGATCGGGCCAGGACTTAGGTATACCCAAGCGGATATCAACGGACAAAAGTGCCTGTTTGGACCTTATTCTGATCCGCTCACACTAGAAATTGGACCACGTTCTTCCACGTTTCACGATGATGTAACCTTGACGTTTATCGTACCGATCATGGAAAGCGGCCGTTACATCGGTTCCCTGTGCAGTCGTGTGCCTAATGATGTATTGGGCGATCTGATCCAGCGTGAATCAGGCCACATCTACCCTGATTCGGGGGATAATTATCTTTTTATGGCTGAATCAAAACTGCGGCCCACGCTTCAACCCGGGACTGCCCTGTCCCGCAGCCGCTTCGAGGATCATACATTCACCCATGGGGAGAATCTGAAAGACGGCGTAACCACCGAATGGGGCGTTGTATCTGTTAAAGAACATACCGAATTGGAACTGATGTTTACCGATCCTTCTACCAATGAACTTCATCCCGGTGTAGCGAATACCATTCACAATGGCTCCAATCTGTTTGTGGCTTTTCCGGGTTATTCAGACTATCGTCATATATCAGTTATTGGAAAAGGCATCACGTTCCAGCTTCCCCACTGTCCGGATCTGTGGGGCATGATGTGTGAAGGCGATCTGGAGGAAGTGTATCGGATACGCAGCATTGGCTGGCGCCAATTCAAGCAGCATAGCTTGTACATCCTGTTGTCAGGCATTGCGGGAGCTGCACTTGTATATGCGCTGACTGGAAGTGCATGGAGCGCAGCAGCCATCGCTGCCTTTAATTTCATCTATGGATTCCTGACTGCAAGCCAACTGCAACGAAAACATGTTCAACGGGGCCATGAGGATTTGCGCCGCATTAGCCGCTTTATTCGGATTAACGCCGAAGGCAAAGGGGATCTGACTCAGCGTCTGGACACGTCGGCTTTTGCCCAGGATGAGTCAGGTGAACTCGCGAAATGGATTAACAATATGATCGACTCTCTGGAAGGAATTATGCTCAAGGTACAGCTTGCCACCGTGGATGTGATGAACAACCAGCACCAGATGCGGGCGTCAACGGAAACTACACAGGGAACAACCGAACGTGTAAATCTCAAACTTGGCTCTATGATTCAGGGGATACGCAAGCAGCTTGAGGACCTGGATCAGGCCAAAGTAGCCGCCGACGAAATGCGCCTCACCTTACAACAGCTTGAAGTGTCGTCCACAGAGCAGATTGACGTTGCCCGCCAGGAAGTGGAGCGTATTGGAGACAAAATGACTCAGATCTCGGGAGCCGTGTCCGACACCAACCATACGATTCTATCCTTTATGGCGACCATGCAGGATATCTACCGCGCACTTGCTGTCATTGATGAAATTTCGGCACAGACCAACCTGCTTGCACTAAATGCTTCCATTGAAGCAGCCCATGTTGGCGAACACGGACGTGGATTTGCCGTCGTTGCTGGTGAGATCCGCAAACTTGCAGAATTATCCCGTTCCTCCACGGAAGATATTCATCAGATTCTGGATAATATCTCAGTAGCGGCAGGAGCAGCCTCGCAATCCATCAAGGAAGGCGATCAGGTGCTGGCTGAAGGCACCACGCTTGTTCAGGCTGCTTCGCAGTTACTCCAAAGTGCAACGGCTGAAGAACCCCAAAGAACACAGGTTGTAGATCAGGTCGTGGTATTGATGGAGAATATCGCTGCCATCAGCCACAAAAATCGTTCCACGTCTTCGGAGGTGGAAGCCGAGATGGTCGAGCTTATTAACGACATGCTGCACGTTCAGCATTCATCGCACAATGTCGAAGCCATCACGGTCTTCTTGCAACAGCTTGTGGGACAATTCCAACTGACCCATCCCGATAAAAACGTAATTACCTGACGTCATCATTGACGCGGATTGGAGAAATAGCTAAAATTTGATGCAACTGTTCGTTTAGACATTGTCGGTTCATTTCATATAGAAGCTTTCCAATCTGAATCAATGAAAGGGTGGTCTGCATGGAAATGCTCCAGGATTCTTTTGGCAGAATACATGACTACATCCGTATTTCTGTTACGGACCGCTGTAATTTGCGTTGTGTGTACTGTATGCCTGAAGAAGGCATGGAATTTGCCCCGCATGACCAAATTATGAGCTACGAGGAAATTGCCCAGGTGCTCAAAGTGTTGGCTCCAATGGGAATGCGCAAAGTCCGTCTGACTGGAGGCGAGCCTCTGGTACGGAAAGATCTGCATCAACTCGTAAGTATGATCTCGGCCATTGACGGGATTGAAGATATTGCGTTAACTACCAATGCATTGCTGCTGGACAAACAGGCTCAGGCCCTGAAAGACGCTGGACTGAACCGGATTAACATCAGTCTGGATTCCCTGCAGGCGAGCCGTTTCTCCATGATTACTCGCGGTGGGGATGTAAATAAGGTGCTGAAAGGCATTGAAGCCGCCACGGCAGTTGGACTTGCTCCGATCAAGCTGAATGTCGTGTTAATGAAGGGCATCAATGATGATGAGATTAAGGATTTCATTGCCATGACCATAGATCAGCCACTGCATGTACGCTTCATTGAATATATGCCGATTGGGCAGGCTTCAGATTCATGGCGCAAATCGTATTTGCCGCTGGAAGCAGTCACGGATGTATGCGCGGAGGCTGGCTGGGCGGTGGAAAATACGGCAGGTCCGGCAGGTAATGGTCCATCACGAAACATGAAGATTGCCGGTTCACAAGGGACATTCGGATTGATCCATCCGGTCAGTGATCACTTCTGTGACAACTGCAACCGTCTTCGCCTGACAGCAGACGGGCATATCAAAGCTTGTCTGTACTGGTCGGATGAATACAACGTTCGCCGCTTCGTAGATGCTCCCGATGCTATGGCAGCTCTCTTCCTCAAAGCGCTTGGCACCAAACCGAAGAATCATGAAATGGCGCTTGCCCTGGAGCAGAAAATGCAAAGTCATACACCGACGGTACGACGCATGTCCCAGATCGGCGGTTAGGCAAGCGTGATCTTGCGGGTACCTGCTCATCGTTTAAATGCATCAGAGCAGGAAGAAATAATAAACGTAAGCACACGATATACTTCTCAAAATACAGCCATTATCGATGTACTAAAAGCTGCTGAGGTCAGATGATCCTCAGCAGCTTTTTTGTCATGTATTTTTCTTTTTTCTAACCTTGTTGATCAATTTTCCTGATTTCAAGATTAAAATAAAATTAATCTGCCATATGTCCTCTTTAGGCCTTCAAGAATCCCGCAATTCTGACGATGAATATACAATACATCACGATAATACGCACACATATATAGGAGTTGATCCAATTGAATATTGTTGAAGCACTTGTTGCAGCAAGCCCGTATTTTAAAATCATGCTCAAGGAAAATGATTTGATGATTGCTGTTACCGATATGGAGCAGTTCCGGTATTACGTACGGAGCGAAGATCTTGATTTGGGTATCAAGGCCGGAGATCCGATCTCACTTGAAGATCCTACACTACGCCGGGCACTTATCCATGGTGAGACTTCAGCCAATCGTATTGAAGCGCATCATTACGGGACTCCCATTAACTCTGCGGCTACCCCGCTTCGCGATGAAGCAGGCCAGATCGTAGGCGCATTAGCCATTGGATTTTCGCTCAAAAACGAGGAGAAACTGGGGCACTTCACCGAATTGATCGGGGAAATCAGCGGTAAGTTAACCGATATGGTTCAGACCGTAGCTGCTCAATCCCAGCAACTGACCGCTTCATCTTCACAGATTTTGGACAACACACGGATGGCGGTGCAAAATTCCAGTGAAGTCACCAAGGTAGCTTCATTCATTCGTGAAATTTCGGAGCAGACGAATCTGCTAGGTCTAAATGCTGCCATTGAGGCGGCTCGAGCAGGAGAAGCAGGAGCTGGCTTTGGCGTAGTTGCTACCGAAGTACGCAAATTATCCACCGGAACCAAAGAAGCCACAGTGAACATTGAACAGTCTTTGAAGGAAGTACAGCATTCCATTCGTCAGATGGAACAGGAGATTACCTCCATCGCCCAATCCAGTAATCAGCAAGCCGAACTCGTCACCGAGTTCAGCGAGGTGATTGATCAACTGAACAACGCATCCAAGGATCTCAAAGCTTTTATTGAATCCATGCTATTGAAGGCAGAATAAGATAGAATACTCATTTGGCGCATTAAGTATATAAGGCCAGCATATAAACAATCCCCGCACCTTTAACGTGAGGGGATTCTTTTCTATTTTTACGATAGAATCAGCTTCCACAGCATCATGCCCGCCATTCCGATCATGACTACAGCGGACAACCGATTGAAGAAAACACTGATCCGGCCTGTACGATCCGTTCTACCTACTAGCCTGCCTGCACCTGCAAGTCCCAGAAACCATACCCATGATACCACTGCCGCCGTTATCGCAAAATAAAAGCGTGTGACCCCTTCGTATTGAAGTGAACTGGTACCGATCACAGCTACCGTGTCCAGCAGGGCATGCGGGTTAAGCAAGGAAACGGAAGCTGCAAAAGCGATCTGTCTTCCCGCAGATAGCACTACTGCTGAACTATTCGCAGGCCCGGATGACTTCCAAATGCTCCATGCCATATAGAGCAAAAACACACTCCCTCCTGCATACAATACATTCGCCAACAGCGGCCATTGCAGCAAAATGAGGGACACCCCTCCGACCGCTGCTCCAATCAACAACGTATCACTGAGTCCTGCGGTTACTATAGCTGGCAGTGCCCGCGCATAACTTCGTTGACTCATTCCCTGATTAAAAATAAATACATTTTGTACACCGAGTGGCAAAATCAGGCCAAACGCCAGCACCACGGCGTGAATAATTACCCCCATCGTTCATCCCCCTTAGACATGTCTCCATAATAGTAGAGATAACGTCAGGCGTAACCAACCACTTGGATGGCATTGGACCCAACCAAATGATATAGTGTTCAAAATAAAAGAAAACGTAAATCCCATCACTCATTCTATAAAGGAGGCAAACCTGCCCATGAATCGTTCCGATTCTCGACAGGGGGGCAGCTGGAAGCCGGACCCGTCCCATTCCCTACCTCTGTACCGACAGATTGAAGTCTATATCAGCGAGAAAATTACTGCCGGCGAATGGACAGCAGGATATCGGCTTCCTTCACAACGAACACTGGCTCAATCCATGGGCGTGAATCGCAGCACGCTGGTTACTGCATTGGAAAATCTGGCCGCCGCAGGCATGATTGAAGGCAGACATGGTGGCGGAACCTATGTCTGCGGCTCTGGCTGGCATGCGCTGGCTCACGGAGCCATGGTCAACTGGGAGGAAGCCATCGAAGAAGGCTGGTATTACCCCAATCTGCCAGAGGTACAGCAGATTAACCGGGCTGAGTTCCAGCCAGGCATCATCAGGCTTGGTACAGGTGAGCTTGCACCTGAGCTGCTGCCCCAGAAGGCTTTTAACGACATCCTCCTTGCTCTATCCAGTCGTCCTCGTACACTAAACTACCTCGAACCTCAGGGTAGTCTGGAGCTCCGTCAGGCTTTGTCCGTTTACTTGCAAGAAAGTGGTATCCAAGCCTCCCCTGACTCCATTCTGATCGTATCCGGCTCTCTTCAGGCACTGCACCTTATTTCAGTTGGGCTTCTGCCCCGCGGATCGGCAGTTCTGCTGGAGAAACCATCTTATCTGTACTCCATTCATGCCTTCCAATCCGCCGGATTGAAAATGAGTGGCATTCCGATGGATGCCGAAGGCTTACACACTCTGCGTCTGGAAGATGCCGTACAGAATAATGCAAACAGGGAAAGCATCTCGCTGCTCTATACGATTCCGAGCTTCCACAATCCTACCGGCTCCGTCATGAGTGACAGCCGCCGGGAAGAACTGCTCGCCACAGCGCGGAACATCGGCATCTCCATATTGGAGGATGCCGCGTACAGTGACCTGTGGCTGGACGAGCTCCCGCCGCCAGCGCTGAAGGCGCGTGATAAAGAAGGACGGGTGCTGCACATGGGCACCTTGTCCAAGGCGGTGAGCCCCGGTCTGCGCCTCGGCTGGCTGGTTGGGCCGGAGCCGGTCATCCGTCGCCTCGCAGACATCAAGATGCAGACGGATTATGGCACCAGCTCCCTCGCTCAGGAGGCTGCTGCACTCTGGTTTGCCGATGGCTACCACGAGCAGCATATGGATCGCCTGCGGCCAGAACTTCGCAAACGCAGAGACTTTATGCTTGAGCTTCTGCAACGCGATTTCGCTGAACTCGCCGAGTGGAGCATACCTGCCGGAGGCTTTTATATCTGGCTCCGATTTACCGCCAGTCCTCTATCCATCCGCGAATTGTTCCATGCCTGTCTGGAGAATCATGTGCTGATTCATCCGGGTTATCTCTATGACCGCCTAGATGCAGAGCACATTCGTCTGTCTTATGCCTATGCTTCACCGGATGAGATGGAGCGTGGTCTGCACTTGCTAGCACAGACAGTCAAAAAGCTGATGACATCATGAAATGAAAAACCGCCTTGATCGGAAGGAATGACACCCCTCAGATCAAGGCAGTTCTTTTGAATTTTTGTATTAATAAGACAGATACATCTCGTCTAGATCGCAGGCAGGTTTTCTTTACCCTTTTACCGCACCTTCTGCAATACCCTCCATGATGAACTTTTGGAAGAACGCATAGATGAGAACCACCGGAATCGCGGTCAGTACCAGTGAGGACAGAATCAACGGCCATTCCTTGTTGTACTCGCCAAACAGCATGTTCGTGGACAGAATCAGCGTATAACGATTCACATCTGTCAGCATGAGTAGTGGCAACAGGAAGTCATTCCAGATCCACAGGAAGTCCAAGATGGCGATGGTGACCGTAATTGGCAGCAACAGTGGGAAGATGATCTGGAAGAACGTCTGGAACTCATTACATCCATCCATCTGTGCCGATTCTTCCAATTCACGCGGTATGGACTTAACAAACCCGTGATACAGGAAGATCGCCATGTTCACACCAAGTCCGATATAGATCAGAGCCAATCCGTATGTGCTGCCTTGGACGTGAAGTCCTTTGGCAACCCGTGTCAGCGGAATCATGATCGAGTGAAAAGGAACGAGCATGGATGCCACGAACAGGAAGAAGATCAGGTTGCTCAATCTGCCTGAAGTACGCGACAGCTTGTATCCGGCCAATGAAGCGCAGAATACAATACCCCCAATCCCCAGGAAGGATACAATCGCCGAGTTCAAGGAGCTGCCCAGCAGGTTGATTTTGTTAAATGCATCCGAGTAGTTTTCCCAATGAAATGTCGTTGGGAGAGCTATAAAGGACTGGAACATTTCGCCTTGTGTTTTGAATGAGTTCACAATCGCCATGTAGATTGGCAGCATTGCGACGAGGGAGCCCAGCACCAGCAGCAGTCGAATCAGGTAGCTGTTAATTCGTTGCATCCTCATGCTTCCACCTCTTTCTTCTTCATCACCGTAATCTGGATGAGCGTGAAGATGAGCACGATGACGAATAACACAACCGACTTGGCACTGGCATAACCGTATCTAAAATTGTTGGAGAATGCCTCTTCATAGATATTCATCGTAATGACCTGAGTGGCTCTGCCTGGACCGCCACCTGTCAGACCGTACACAACTTCAAATACTTTGAAGGCTCCGTTCAGTGTCAGGAAGAAACAGATCGTCACGGCATGAGTGATCATCGGCAATACGACATTACGCAGTACCTGGAACGCGTTGGCTCCATCAATAACAGCCGCTTCCTTCAGACTCTTCGGCACACCCTGGAGTGCAGCCAGATAGATGATCATCATATACCCCACACCATTCCAGAGCGATACGATCAGGATGGAGTAGAATGAAAATTTCGGATCACCCAGCCACTGTTGGTCCAAAAAGGAGAACGCCAACTTCTCGGCCAGCTGCGGCAGCACCTGGGAGAAGATGAATGTCCACATAAAGGCGCTGATGATTGTACTGATCATGTTCGGCATGAAAAACAGGGTCCGGAATAACCCCTTGCTGCGCGTCCGTGTCTCAATGAACACGGCGAGCAGCAAGGCAATTCCATTTTGCAGAATCAGCATAAACACCACATATTTCAACGTGAACCACAGGGAATTCAGAAAGTCGGGATCTTCCTTGAACAGTTCCACGAAGTTCCCCAGACCGATAAAACTGTAATCCCGGTTCAGACCATTCCAGTCCGTCAAGCTGTAGAACAAGCCGCTAAATGTGGGATACAGCAGGAAAATGGCATAGATGACAAAGGCAGGCGCAGTGAACGCTAGCAGCGACAGATACTTCTTGAATACATTCGTAGCCATTGGTTCTCCCCCTTTTCACTATAAGCATACTCGCGGAAACGGGGGAACGAAGACCGTTCTGCCAGCCGTTTCATCTGCTTACTTGTTGACTTTGTTGTAGGATTTCCACGCCTTGTCGAGCGCATCAATCACCTGCTGCTGATCCAGTTGTCCGGAGTAGTAACCTTGCAGCGCTTTGCCTGATTCATCCTTAACCGCTTGAGGAATGGATGGATCCTGATACGCTTTGCCTTCATTAACATATTTCAGGGCATCGTCTACCCAAGGGAAACTTTTGAAGTCATGAATTTTGGCAACCGGATTGAATTTCAGTGCTTCGTAGAATGCACTTGAGTCCTTGTCATCGAGAACATAGTTCACGAAGTCGAGTGCCACTTCCTTGTTTTTGCTGGAGGAAGATACGGCCAGTGAAGTCGATGTGCTCAGGTTGATTTTGGTATCATCCGGGTTGTCATTGATCGGCAGTGGAGCTACGCCGAAGTTGATATCCGGATTGGACTTCAGGATGGTTTCCGCGAACCAAGGTCCTTGAATCCACATTGCTGCTTTGCCTGTTGCAAAGGCTGCTGAACCATCATCGCCGCCCACTTCGAGTGCTTTCTCCGTTCCATTGGCATTGACGAGATCGAAGATGTCGAACAAGGATTTCATATCCGAGAAGGAACCTTGATCCTGATTCATCTTATCCAAGAAGTCTTTATGTTCTGACTGAGTCAGTGCACCTACAGTAAGTGGCAGGAACAGTTGTGGAATCCAGGCTTCTTTGTATGAAAGTTCAAACGGGGTGATGTTGGCTGCTTTCAGCTTTTCCACGACCGCTTTCATTTCCGTCAAAGTTGTAGGTACCTCTATCCCCTGCTCTTTGAAAATATCCTTATTGTACAGGTATCCCCAAGATAACGTTTCCAAAGGAACGGCCACGACTTTACCCGATGCATCCGTTACGGAAGGCTTAACGGAATCCAGTAATTTATCGACAAAAGGTTGACCCGACAGGTCTTCCAGATAACCTGCTTTGCTGAACGGTGGAATTTCATTGACCGCATGAAGTGCGAACACGTCCGGTGCATCATTGGAGGCAAGTCGTGTTTTCAGAATCTGAGGCGCATTATCTGCTGGCGGCATCTCCAGTTGTACGTTGACCTCAATATTCTTTTCGGCTTTCTCCTTGGCTTTGAACTGTTCTATATATTTATCGTAATGTTCTTTCAGCCGCGGCTGTGCAATGAATACTTTGAGGGACACCGTACTGCCCGATGCAGTTCCCTCCGTCTTACCATCCGTACCCGCATTGGAACCGCAGCCTGCGAGCAGAACACTCACAAGTACCGCACTTGCTACGCTTTTCCATACTTTCATCTCTTATGACCTCCCGGTGTAACTGGTTTGTCTTTCATAGGATCATTATATATCACGAAATGAAAGCGCTTCATTGGACATTATTAGACTCATTTATTGGATTATTTTAAACCTTAATCCAACTGTAAGCTCTCTGTGAACGAATTATTTAGGGCTGTTACCTGATATTCGAGGTTGTCCCTTTCGCATCTCTCCAGGCGAAACTCCGAAGTGTTTCTTGAACACCCGGTAAAAGTACGATACATCCTCATAACCCGTCATCTCAGCAATATGTTTGAATGGAATCTGATCATCGAGCACCCACTCCTTGGCTCTTGCCATCCGTAACTGGACAATATAGTCGGTCACATTCACGCTGTGTTCTTTTTTGAACACCTTGCTGAGATATTCTTTGCTAACAAAAAAGATCTGGGCAAGCTGCTCCAGCGTAATCATCTCCATGCAATGCTGCTCGATGTATTGCTTCACCTCATCCAGGTTCAGCTTGTTCTTGAATTTGCGCTGCGCAATCAGCTGCTCCAACGAAGTATAGTAAGGCGCTGATATCCAGTCCACCGCCGATGCGATGGACGCCAGAGCCGTCGGCGGCGGGAGCACAGCTGCTACAGGTTGCTCGCATAAGCCGTTGGAAACACACAGCTCGCCCAGCAGCGTCTGTAATTCGTATGCGATCCGCCCAAGCTGTTGCGGTCTCCGGATATCACTGGTATCAAGTCGGTGCTCCAGCTGCCCGAACAGCTCATGTAATCCCTGAACGTTCAAGTCGTTAAAACGCAAGCGTGCCTGCTGCTGAAACAACGAGAATTCGCCAGAAAAAGCCGAAGGATAAGGTTCCCACGACTCCGGCCCGGACTCGGTCTTTTCCAATTCACGTTTACACTTGGCCAGAACGTTATTCAATTCATCGGGATTTACTGGCTTAAGCAGATAATCAGCGGCACGGTGACGAATGGCATGTTTCGCATAATTGAAATCATCATAACCGCTGACCACAATCACTTTGATATGCGGATATTGTGCGCTCAGCGTCTGGAGCAGTTCCACGCCGTCTTTACCCGGCATACGCATGTCTGTAATGATAATATGGGGCTGATGCTGCTCGACCAACCGGATCGCCTCTCCGCCATCCTCTGCCTCACCTGCTACCACCATGCCAAGCTCATCCCACGTGCCCAAATTGCGCAAAATGTCTCTATTCCATGGCTCGTCGTCCACTAACAGCACTCTATAATGATCCTTGTTCACGAGATCTCGCCTCCTGTATGGCAAGGAATTTGAACAGTGACACGGGTTCCCTGTCCTTCCCCACTCTCCATGTTCATACCGTATGCAGGCCCAAAGTGCATCAAAATGCGTGATGCGGCATTGACCAGACCAATGCTAGTGCCCGAGCTCCATACTCTGTCTCCTTGCTGGGACAGCTTGGACAGTCTCGATTGCATCTCGGCCAGCCTCTCTTGATCCATGCCCATCCCATTATCGGAAATGCGGATGGTTACCTCATGATCTAGTCGGACAACTTGAATGTTCAATTTCCACTCTCCCTGCTTTTTCTCCAGACCATGAACAAATGCATTCTCCACAATCGGTTGCAGGGACAACTTGGGAATGTAACAGTTATTCAGCCCGCCTTCAATCTCCAGTTTATATTCAAGTCTGCTGCCAAAACGCTGCTTCTGAATGAGCATATAATGCTCCAGTTGGTCCAATTCGGACTGTAATGGCACGAGACCATCCGGCGCTCTGACAATATAACGGAACATCTCACTTAGTGCACGAATAACTTTATAACTGTCTGCCGGCTTCTGTGAGTACACCATACCTCCGATCATCTGCAACGTATTTTGTAGAAAATGCGGGTGAATCTGGGACTGAAGCGCCTTGAGCTCGGCCGTCTGTTTCTCCAGATTCATGAGATAGTTATCCCGGATATGCTCCCGAATGCGGCTTGCCATACCATGCAGATTTTTCTCCAGCAGGCCAATCTCATCCACCCGACCACTGCGCACCACTTCCTTGTCCTTGATCAACTGGATTCCCTTCATGGAATTCGCCAGTCTGACAATCGGTTTGGATGTTCGCCAAGCCACAAGTGCTGCCAACAATACCGAAACCACGGTAGCCAGCCCACCCACAACAAGACCATATTTCATCGTTTCCATTGCACTCTCATTGATGACATGGGAAGGTACAATTTTGATCAGACGCATTCCTGAAGGATCAATGGCATGATAGAATACATATTCCTTGGCTGTTCGAATGAAACCGGAACTGTCCTTCGTAGCTGCGAGCCTTTCCAGCGCCTCTGCTGAAGGCTGTATCTCCTTATTTGGCTGATAGACCGGACTTCCCGTACTATCCGCGATGTACACCGCATAATCTCCCCGGCTGTCCAGCAATTCCAGTGTCTGATTGAATTCGGCCCACTTGACTTCCAGACTGATCGCGCCGATCTGCGCCTGATCCTCGAATCGGTTCATGCTGCGGGTCATATGGAACTTCTCCGGATCGTTCGGATCATTAATAATCGTAAAGTCCTTATGCTGTTCAAAAAGTTCATCGTATGCCGAAGGAATGTCCGGAACCGATCGGATTCGGCTTTCCATCGAGTTGAAGGTAAACAATGTGTCCAGTTCCTTCAGGTACAATTCCACGCCAAATACATAGTTGCCAGCCGAATAATATACACTGTTCAGCATGTTGAACACAGCCTTCTGTTCATCGAAGCGGCTGGCAGCTGGAGCATCCTGGTTCAATGCCAAATACTGATGCAGCTCATCACTGATCTGAATGGAATAGATGAGATTGTTCATCCGCGCGAATTGTTCACCCAAATAGATGGAGGCCCAATTCATATTCGCACGGTTGGTCTCCATGATCTCTTCTTCCATGGAAGAACGGGTATTTTCGGCTGCTACAACCGTCATGGCAATGACGGGCAGAATGGCCAGAAACGTCATGGTGAGGATTAATTTGTTGCGAATGCTGCGTTTGAACGGATCAGTAAGCTTCCGATATAATTCGGTAAACACGAGGCATCCACTCCTGAGCTATGAGCTAAAATAAGATAAACGCCCCAGCATGAAGCCGAGGGCGCTTTGGTCTTGGTATTCTTTTTATAATCATTGAAAACAGACTTGTCAATTCATTTATGTTTTCCCATTATTGCTCAATAATGCAGAACCCCCATGGTTCCAGCTTCATATTCTGCCCTCCGGACACCGCTATTCCTGCCAGAAGTTCCGTTCCGTCCCCGTAGGCATACACGAACGAAGTCGCCTGATCAGAGTAGTTAAAGTAGTACCGAATCGTATTCCCCTGATCATTCACTCCGCTCTTCACGATGATTGGAAAAGCCAATTCCTGATCGGTTCCCCACAGTCCAGCTTCCTTCATGACACGCTCCAACACGTTGCGGATCACCGCGGAGCTGGTATAACATCCAACGTACGTTGCTTTGCCCTTGCCATAGGTATTCTGAGTAATTGCTGCATATTCTCCCCAGTGAGGATGATCATACCAGGCCAGCACTTCTGCAGTTGTTGGTGTGATGAGTTCCATCCAGGTGTGAATCTGATTCTGTTCCTCTCCAACCTCGAACGGATCATCTCGAAGCGACACATTTTTCGGCTCTACAAAAAGGTTGTAACTGATGCCACAAGCCTCACTGATCAGTCCAGGCTGGCGGGTAGAGCGGACCTTAATATGCTCATTAGCGAATCCGCTCTTGAAGGAGTAAACGATATGCCCACCATCCTGTACGAATTGGTTCAGCCTCTCAAGCAAGACATCGGAAGCTGCGTACAAAGCAGGCACAACGATCACATCATAGCCTTCATAACTCTCCACGGACGGATCAATCAGATCACAGCCAATATTCATTTTGTATAATTCGTCATACATCCAGCGGATAACGTCGTTGTATTTTTTGTCACTCGTAAAATTAAATCCGAACCACTTGATCGACGTCAACGCCTCATTGCTGAACAGCACGGCTACCCGATTCGTTTTCTTCAAATTCACCAGTTGCGGGCTAAGTCTGGCAAAATCCCGGCCGATCGTTTTGGCCTCGTTGTAGACCGGATTGGGTTCAAAATCATGGCTCAGCAATCCTTTCCAATACGTCTCGAACGAATTATGCAAGGAATGCCAGTGCCAATAGGCGACCATGTTTGCTCCCGATGCCAGGTGGCTAAACGCCTGAAGGCGAAGCTGTCCGGGGTAGGGAACCCAATGCCAGAAAGCCTGCGCTTCCGTCTCCAGTACGAGATAGTTCGATTGTTTGGTGGAACGTGCCACGTCACCACCGAATGAAATCTCAATGCCGGTCAGATCATCCTGCGACGGATGGTAGATGTCCACACTGGTGATGTCAAAAGGTTTGGATGCGGCAAAATGGTCCACATCTCCCTGAATGCCGTACGAATATCCACGCCAGTCGAAGTCAAAATTCTGGGTTACAAACTGCCCCTCCTGTTTGTACTCATTTACAATTCCGACCTGCCACGCTAGAAAGTTAGTTACCAGTTGGCGCTGGAATTTGGCAAATTCAGCTCCCAGACTGCCGTTGATTGTACCAACAACAGACGGGAAGTCCTCCCAGCTATTAATGCGGTTACTCCAGTAATCCAGCCCAAATTCCTTGTTCAGATCATCCAATGAGCTGAACTTGTTACGCATATATTTGACGAATTGCAATTGTACATTATCTCCGGCAGTGTTGTAATGCTTCGTTTCGTTATCCGTCTGATAACCAATCACGGCAGGGTGTTTACTGACACGGGAAATCAGCTTGCGAATGATGCGTTCCGCATAGAACAGATACGTCGGATGTGTGATATCCATGATCTGCCGCGCCCCATATTTCCCCGTTCCCTGTACCGTTGTTGCCAGAACATCCGGGTGCTCCTTGACCATCCACGTCGGAACAGCATACGTAGGTGTACCCACAATAACCTGAATACCCGCCGCATGCATGGCATCCAGAACACGATCTACTGAGGAGAAGTCGAATACACCATTCTGTGGTTCATGCGTACTCCATGTTGATTCCGCAATCCGCACCACGTTGATGCCTGCATCTTTCATCATCTGAATATCCTTGTCCAATCGCTCATAAGGCATATATTCGTCATAGTAGGCTACCCCGTACAATAACTTGTCCATGTTAAAATCCCCTTTTCATCCGGAAGTATGAAGCTCTTGGCATTTATACAAAATGAAATGATCCAATTGAAAAATGATAACGTTTACATTATTATCTATTGAAGTACATCAGAGACTTAGCAATCTGCCGAACGCTCTCCTGTTCTGCGATTTTCAATGTTGGCGTTAAACTGATTATAATGAAGTATACTATGGGTGCCGATTGTACTAGGCGAGTTGTTTTTACCCTTTTCCGAGGTGAATGTCATGGATATCCGATCGCAGCTGCGAGAAATGCCACATCATACACTGGCTCACTGGCTGCCTATTATCGACTGTAACATTAAATTCTATGGAGCGCACAGCCAACAAGTTCCATACGGTTGGGCGATGCCGGAGGAATCCCATCCGGGCTTTGAAATTATGCTGATTATAAAGGGGACTCAGGAGAGTGTAATTCACGGGTATACCTATACGGTTGAGGAAGGTTCGATTCTGCTGATTCCACCCGGATTCAAACATACGAACCAATGTGTATCATCAGAGGGCATGACGTATTTCAGTGCTCATTTCAATGTGGATGATCCCGTATTTACCCTGAAGCTGATGTCACTTCACAGCCGAATCTATGAGGCAGGCACCACAGATAACATGCAAATGCGCCCTGTCCTGGAGAACTGGATGAACATGATCAGAACATCAGAGGCATACACTTCCACAGACAAATTTATCATGCAGGCACGCATGTTTGAATTGTTTGCCCTGCTGTCCCAAGCAGCTGACCGTGAACCACTGTCCACCCGATCTGAAGCTTCGCCTAATGCTCCAGCTCCCGCAGCCATGCATTATGCAGGGGCCATCGCAGAAGCCATCAAACAGGCGTTCCATACGCAGCTCCGAATCCAAGAGGGCAACGTATCCACCGTCAAAGTAGAGCAGATTATATCATCGTTTGGCATCAGTCCGGGATATGGGCTGCAGATCTTCCGTAAGGTGTACGGACAATCTCCACGGGCCTACCTGTCCAGCCTGAAGCTGCAGGAAGCCAAAGTACTGATCGAACAGCCGAAGCTCTCTTTGGGTGAAATTGCATGGAAGCTGGGCTACACCCATCTGTCGCACTTCAGTCGGCAATTCAAACGATGGACGGGCCAGAGTCCACTTCAATATCGCAACGCCGTTCAGGATCTATCCAACGAATCGGGTCCAGTGGACCAGAGTTGGCAGACCGAATCGGACTAAGAAAGGAATCCGAAGATGAATGAATAGATGGGTTAAGGGCCGTATGATCTGTTGCGAATATGCTCATACTCTTCCGGGGTATTCATATTACTAAGCTGAATGGCCAAATCATGGACACCAGCGCTTTCCAGCTCATCGACGTCGACATATCGGCAGCTGATCTCTTCAAGCCATTGGGTTACTTTCAGTCTATTATCTATTAAGCGCTGTTCAATTTCGGGGAGAACACATCTATGATATGCACCTGCAAGCGGATGAACACGCCCTGCCAGTCGTGGAACGATTGCGTGATGCTCTTGACCTGATTCGGTGAGCCACTTCAAGCCTTTGAAAAAGGATGGCTCTAGCAGCGGCATATCACAGGCGCAGACAAGGTTCCAGTCTGTCTGCGAGGCTTTCAGCGCGGCATGCAACCCTGCCAGCGGTCCCTTCCCAGGGTAATAATCCTGAACGCAGTCATAGGGCAATGCCTTGTATGCAGCCGTGTTGGCTCCTGCGGAAACGATAATACTATTCACAGCTGGTGCCATCGCTTGGATGACCTGCTCCAGCACGCTGGAACCATTCCATTCCAACAATGCCTTATTGGAACCCATACGGCGGGATAAACCTCCTGCCAATACAATACCTGTCCATTCCATCGTGCTCACGGTAATCCTCCTCGTTCAATAAACTTATTCTATACATTGAATACCCTTTCAACAAATGATACATTGAAGAATATGATTCTGAAAGGAATGGCTCTATTGGACAGATATGCACCCGGAAGAGGCAATCCCTCTTTGGTTTCGCTGAAACTATATAACTTTTTCATTTATGGAGCCATTTCAATCTTCGCCGGTTTTCTTCAGTTGTATTTGCAGGAAATCGGGATGACCAAATTGGAGATTGGCAGTCTGATGGCAATTGGTCCGTTTGTATCCTTGTTCGCTAATCCGTTCTGGGGCTTCTGGAGCGATAAATCACGCAATATTCGCATTATTCTGATGATGATGATGGGTGGCACCTTTGTGCTTGCTCAGGCCGTATTCTATGCGCCTACGTATGCCTGGATCTATGCAGCCATGATCTTTTTTTATTTTTTTCAAAGTCCACTGTTTGCCCAAACCAACAGCCTGATTCTCGGTTATATCGATGGCACGACTCAGAAATTCGGTACGTTTCGGCTATGGGGATCGCTGGGTTGGGCTCTAACCGCTGTGGCTGCCGGACCGCTGATTGACCGCCTGGGGGCGGGCAGTGTATCGATTGTCTTTGCCTTCATGATTGTCATTGCCTTTGTCTTTGCCTTGTTTCTACCCAGACAGCCGATCGCTTCAGATACACCTGTAGTGAGCTTTCGACGTTTCGGCAGGGTGATGTTCAATCCGTACTTTATGATCTTTATCGGGCTTGGGGTGCTCGTTTCCGTACCCAACGCCATGAACAGTACATTTATGTCATTATACATCGTGGAAATGGGTGGCGATAAACAGATGGTTGGCTGGGCCATCTTCACATCATCCATCCTTGAAGTGGGTGTTTTCTTGCTCCTGGACCGTTTTCTCAAACGCAAAATGAGCATGCTTCTATCATCGCTCATCCTGATCAGTCTGTTGTTCGCCATTCGCTGGCAGCTCATGGCCTTAGCGAACAATCCATTAGAGATTGTGTTCATTCAGCTCATGCACTCCATTACGTTCGGCGGGTATTTCTATGTAGGAACCCAGCTGACGATGCTGTTCATTCCAAGGCCGTACCGTTCCTCTGGTCAGGCCGTGTATACAATGGCCTGGGGCGGCCTCTCTGGTGTCATTGCCGGCCTGTTCGGCGGCTGGCTGTTCCAGAGCTTCGGTGCCGAAGTAATGTATAACATCGGGGTATTCTTCTCCCTGATCGGTGCTGTTGGTTTTGCAATCATGTGGCTCTCGAACCGCCGCAACGGCTATCAGCCAACAGTGTTGACGGAAATGGGTGAAAGGTAATTTTTTGTTGGCAAAGGTTGAACCTTTCAAGATCTACACTGGAGCACTACGAGGACAGAACAATCTTTCGATCGCTGTTATCCCCGGATTTTTTTGATTCCCTTTCTATAAGGGTAAAATCCGGTGATAAAGCGTATTCTTCCGATGTAGCTTTCTTTCAGAAAGCTTTTAGGCGAACGCTACGCTTCTCCAGCTTTATTCTGTCCTCTCGTTATGGTGTAAATTAAGTTCAAACAATCAAACAAAAGATTAAGAATAGTAGTAGTAAAAAGAAAGGCGTCTCCATTAGCTTATTGCCCTGGAGACGCCTTTTACGTTTATAGATTGAATTTTATGGATTTAGGTTTACAGCTTAGGCGTATAACCCTAACTTGTTTTCTCACCCTAAACCTCTAACTTTACCTTTACCTACCTCTGTACTTCACCTTATGCTTTTGGCAGTTGGAACGAGCTTTTCAGGGATACTACCCGGTTAAATACCGGACGGCCTGGCTCGGAATGTTTCGGATCAACGCTGAAGTAACCATGACGGAAGAACTGGAATTTATCCTGTGCTTTCGCTTCCTTCATCTCTTGCTCCACAAACCCTTGAACGACTTCAAGAGAGTTTGGATTCAATTGATCCAGGAACGTTTTCTCCGGTTGCTCTTCAAGCTCTGTTTCCTCTTCAGCATCCGGTGCTTCTGCGGCGATCAGAGGTTCATACAGACGGAATTCAGCAGGTACCGCTTGGCTTGCTTCCACCCAGTGGATGGTACCTTTAACTTTACGGCCTGTGAATCCACTGCCGCTCTTCGTTTCCACATCATAGGTACAATGGATTTCAGTCACATTGCCTTCTGCATCCTTGATTACATCGTTACATTTGATGAAATACGCATGTTTCAGACGAACTTCGTTGCCAGGGAACAAACGGAAATATTTGTTCGGTGGATTTTCCATGAAATCATCTTGTTCAATGTAAATCTCGCGAGAGAACGGAATTTGGCGATTGCCCATCTCCGGGTTCTCCACATTGTTCTCAGCTTCGAGCCATTCCACTTGCCCTTCAGGGTAGTTGGTAATGACTACTTTGAGTGGGTGCAGGACAGCCATCGTGCGCGGAGCTTTCAATTTCAGATCTTCACGTACAAAGTGCTCCAGCGTTTGCAGGTCGATAACGCCTTGGCTTTTGGAAATGCCTGTTTCGAATACGAAATCACGAATCGCTTCCGGTGTATATCCCCGGCGGCGCAGACCTGAAATCGTTGGCATGCGCGGATCATCCCATCCATCCACATGGCCTTCATCCACGAGCAGTTTCAGCTTCCGTTTACTTGTCACCATTTGCGACAGGTTCAGGCGGCCAAACTCATATTGATGTGGTTGGTTCTCCATCTCACATTCGGCAATAACCCAATCATAGAATGGACGTTGATCCTCAAACTCCAGGGAGCAGAGGGAGTGGGTTACTCCTTCAATGGCATCTTCAAGTGGATGTGCGAATGCGTACATCGGATAGATGCACCATTTGTCACCCGTATTATGATGATGTGCATGAGCAATACGATAAATGACCGGATCACGTAAATTGATGTTCGGTGAAGCCATATCAATCTTGGCGCGCAGCACTTTCTCACCGTTCTGGAATTCGCCTGCACGCATCCGTGTGAACAGGTCCAGATTCTCTTCTACAGTGCGGTCACGGTACGGGCTGTTCTTGCCCGGCTCAGTGAGCGTTCCACGCATAGCACGGATTTCGTCAGCGCTTTGGTCGTCGATATAAGCTTTGCCTTTTTGGATCAGCAAGACCGCGCGGCTGTACATTTCATCAAAATAATCGGAAGCAAAACGTTTCTCGCTCCACTCATATCCGAGCCATTTCACGTCTTCCTGAATCGATTGAACATACTCTACATCTTCCTTGACCGGATTTGTGTCATCGAAGCGCAGATTTGTTTTGCCGCCAAATTCGCCACCCAGTGCAAAGTTAATCCAGATCGCTTTGGCATGGCCGATATGCAGATAACCGTTCGGTTCCGGAGGAAAACGGGTAATGACTTCCTGGACTTTCCCTGACCGGAGATCTTCGGTAATAATATTTTTGATAAAGTTAGGTGGGGTTGTACGATTGTCCACAGGTATCAAACCTTTCATGAATTGATTGGAGCTTTCAGGAATTTGCAGCAATTCCGGCTAAAATTCCTTTATAACGAAGTCATTTCCTGAAAAAATCTATTTTCTTGGAAAGTTTCGTACGCGTTTCATTTAAATATACCTTTAACGAGGGAGGAGTTCAATAAATAACGCCCCAAAATCAGGATCAGTTACACACAAGATAGGCCCAAAACCATTTTGACGGGTTCGCACGAATCATGTAGCATGATAGAAAAACAGAATTTAAGGGAGGGTTTCCCATTGAACGCGCTAAAACTGTCCAAAGAACAACAGGATGAAGCCATACGTACCATCCAGTCGTATTTCGAAGAGGAACGCGGCGAAGAACTGGGCGATCTGGCAGCTTGGGGTGTGCTGGATCTTTTCATGACCCAGTTGGCTCCCTTCATATATAATCAGGCACTGGGTGACGCCCGTACTACGGTGAATCAACGCATGGCCTCGATGGAAGAAGACCTGTTTGCATTGGAGCGCAAGCTACCGAAGAATTCCCGATAATTCATTATTTTAAAGAAAGAAGGTTGCACTCATGTTTACCTATTCATTGGATGAATATACCGAACTCCGCCCACTTGCCATGGAGCACACCAAACCGTTGTTCGAACTCACGGACCGCTCGCGGGACCAGTTGAGGCATTGGTTACCGTGGGTGGACAACGTGACCGAGATTGAGCACACTTCAAATTTTATCAGCAATGCATTGAAACAGGGCGCTGACAACGGCGGTTTCACCGCAGGTGTCTGGCTGAAAGGCGATCTTGCCGGCATCATCGGCTTCCACGAAATCAACTGGACCAACCGCACGGTAAGCATCGGTTACTGGCTTGGCAAAGGTTTTGAAGGTCAAGGCTTGATGACCAGCGCATGCCGCGTTCTGGTGGACTACGCTCTCGTCACCCTGGACCTGAACCGTGTCGAGATTCGCTCAGCAACCAACAACAAGCGGAGCCGGGCCATCCCTGAACGGCTTGGATTCGTCCTTGAAGGCGTTATTCGCCAGGCTGAGAAACTGCCTAAGGGCTATGTTAACCATGCGGTGTATGGCATGCTGCAGCATGAATGGGAACTTTTACGCTAATTAGACTTACATAATTTGAATGGTTGGAGGACCAGCTTCCATTACGAATGACGGCCCTCACAATGCATACATCAACCCTTAAAGCCCCTCCTACTCCACAACACGTGGAGAATAAGGAGGGGCTTATCTTATTTGCGCATTTATGCATCCATATAACTTCGAATCTCTCGATCCGACTTCTTCTTAGAGCGCACGTACCATGCCACCGTCCACTACAAGAGATGTACCTGTAATGTACGTATTCGCTCCTGATAAGAGGAACACAACTGCTTTGGCAAATTCCTCGGGTTGACCATAACGTCCCAGTGGAATTTCCTTACGGAATTGTTCGGCAACTTCTTCCTCACTTATTCCGTTCTGCTCTGCACGTGCAGCATCCAGTTCACGTATCCGATCCGTACCAATTCTACCCGGTGCAACCGTATTAATCAGAATGCCATATGGCGCGAGTTCCTGTGACAAGGTCTTGGCTAATCCGAACACCCCCGTACGGAACGTATTGGACAGAATCAGACCGGGGATCGGCTGCTTCACAGAGGTGGAGGCAATGTTCACGATATGTCCGCCATTCTCCTTCATGTAAGGGAGCGCACCGCGAATCAGTCTGACATAGCTAAGTACATTTAATTCAAATGCACGTTCCCAATCTTCATCCGTCAATGACTCGAATGTTCCTGAAGGCGGGCCGCCTGAATTGTTCACCAAAATATCAATCTGCCCAAACTGTTCGCCTGTCTTGCGAATCAGGGCATCAATATCTTCCTTGCTTGTCACATCGGTTGCACAATATTCGATACGTCCACCGCCACCCAGCGCCAGCAGCTCCTGCTTCACCGCTGCAAGCTTCTCTTCGTTCCGGCTGGCGAGCATGACATCAGCGCCTTCTGCCGCCAATTGAGCGGCTACCGCTTTCCCCAGTCCTCGACTGGATGCAAGCACCAGCGCCTTTTTACCCCGAAGTCCCATGTCCATTGTTGTTCCTCCTTCTACTCTGTTCTATCCGTTGGCCCGGATGAAATAGCTCATAAGAATATCGTCCACATAATTGCCTGCAATATAAAATTCCGACACCAGTCTGCCTTCCGTCACAAATCCGCACTGTGTATAAAAAGCAATCGCCCCTGGATTGCTGGATAACACCCGCAACCTAAGTTTGATGATCCCTTGTTCAAAGGCATGGTGTTTCATCGCATCCATCAGGGCTGTAGCAATACCACAGCGCCGATCATGGGGATGAACAGCGATATTAATCTCGTATACATGGCGGTTAACAGGCATTCCTGTTGGCAGATAAAAGCCCACATAACCACATACCCGCTCTCCCTGAACGGCAATCAGCTGACTGCCTGGAGGACAATGCTGCAAATATTGTTGTCTGGATCGCCACTGAAACGGGGCCGGAGAGGTATGCTTATCCCATACCAGTGCATCCAGTTCCATCAGTTGGGCGGCATCCTTGATCTCGGATGGCCGAATGGTGTACGTATGGCTGATAAGCATAAAAGTTCAACCTTTCGTGCAATAGTCGATAACACTGCGCAAAGCAGCGTTAGAAAAAACGGCTTGTTCCTTACTCATTTCGACATTTTGCAATTAAATACGTGCAAAATGCCCCTTTGCTTTATATTGTAGCATAGCCTCAGACTTGACTAAAATTTCACTCAGTGGAAAGAAATGAACACTTAACCTTGCCGTAACGTCATCGTTTATACTGAATTGATAAGGAGGTGCACGTGATGAACATCAAAGAAGCCGCGGACAGACTCGGCATATCGGCGAGAGCTATTCGCTTTTACGAGGAAAAAGGACTGATCTTGCCCGTCAAACAGACAAGTAACGGATATCGTACATATACCGAGAATGACATCTGGCGGCTGCAAACCATTGCAGCTCTGCGTGAAATTGGGATGTCGCTTCAGGATATCACCCAAGCGCTCGGAGAGATTGACCAGGGCAATCAGCAGCGGCTGGAAGAATATCTGGAGCTGCAGCAGGCGGTCATGTATGCCCAATGGGTTGAGCTCAAGCGCATGCTGGATACAACCCAGCGCATGATTGATCTCAATCGCCAAGACGGGCCATTGGATGTCAGTCATCTGCATGATCTTGCAGACAGTGCGCGCCGTCTCAGGGAAGCCCGGCAGAACTGGCATGACCGCTGGAATTACGATATGCAAGCAGCCATCCACGATCAGCGCGTACATGCGGCGAATGGTCGTCTGCCAGGACAAACTACCTCAAACATTGATTCGGAACCTGGGGCCATGCGAGCAACAGATAAGTCGAATCGAAAAGCCGGACCAGATCATAACGGCGATGAAGTTCGCAGCCAGAAGAATAGCCGGACAGCACACAGGGCAAACAGCGATACAACGTTTCAAGAAGACGCAGGATCAGGATTGGAAGAATGGGGAGTAAGAGTAGGCGCAGGACCGTTCAATATATATGAAAACTATGATGAGGCGCTGGAGCAGACGGCAAGCTGGATATCTCCTGTGCCCGGCGAAAAAGGACTCGATATCGGTACAGGCACGGGGAATTTGGCTGGCAGACTGTTAGAGCGCGGCGCAGCGATGACTGCCATCGATCAATCCCGGGAGATGCTGCGTACATGCCGCACCAAATATCCCGAGATGCATGTGAAGCTTGGCAACTTTCTGGCGTTGCCTTTCGCCGACCATTCCTTCGATTTTGTCGTATCCAGCTTCGCCTTCCATCATCTGAGCCCAGACCAGCAACAGTTGGCGTTACATGAAATGCAGCGAGTGTTAACTGCACGTGGACGGATCTGCCTGACAGATCTGATGTTCGCTGATGCAGCTCACCGTCAGACATATATTCAACAGGCTGAGGCAGCAGGTCATGAGGACCAATTGCAAACGATAAGGGAACGTCATTTCCCGCTGCTGGACGGCCTGTGCGGCTCGCTAGAGGACGCAGGCTATGTGACGAAGCATATACGCCATAATGCGCTTCTGCACACGTTGCTGGCCGTTCCTTTGCGTTAGAATCATCATCTCACCGTAACAAGTTCCCCTGACCTACCAATAAATCTTTTCAAATAAAAAAAGGTCACCCTGCCTGTTAAGGAGGATGACCTTCCACTCTAGTGAAACATCGAGCTTGTATTAAATTTACATATAAATTTCAACAATCGTGCGCTCCGAAGCATTACGCGCTTGTTTGAACTCATCCAGCGCGATACGAGCCCCACCTTGACGGTAACGGTTCGCCGTTTGCTCGGTGCGGATGTCCTTGCCATTTACCGTTACACAGTTAACCGAACCTTCGTTCAGATGGTAGATAAATGTTACTGGCTCTCCTGCATATTCGAATTCGAACTGCATGCCATTCAGCTCAGCCGGAAGTACCGGGTCAATAACCAGATCTCCGCCTTCCTGACGAATGCCAAGTGCGTTGGAGATCAGTTGGTTCATGTAGATTCCAGGGCCGCTGGAGTAGATTCTCCATCCACCTTTCACCTGTACTGTTCCTTTGCGTAGTTGGTCAAAGTGCTCCTGCGCCTCGTAGCGCGTGTTGAACTTGCCGTCGGAACTGCTGAAATACGCGTTCGCCTGACGAATCTCGGCATTAGGTACAACTTCGCCGATGCCAACCGGGTTGATCATGGCAAGACCATTCCACACCTGATCCGTCTTACCGAGCTTCGCCATCGCTTCAACGTAACGGATATGAGCGTGTACATACTGCAAACCGATCTCGCGACCGAAGTTGGACGCTTGCTCTGCCCGTTTGAAGTGAGTGCTCACACCACCTGCATATTGAGCTGGACGATTCATCAGACGTACCCCATCCGGGCACAGGAACTGTTCACGAATCAGCGCATAATGCGATTCTGCCTGTTCTGCATTCAGCAATTCTCCGATCATACTGCGCGTCATCGGCAGAAGGCGATATTGAATGCCTGTCTCCGTATCTGTTGGGTGAAGCATCAGCTTCGCTTGATCTGCTTCTTCCATGTATACGAAACCTGGAATCACATCTGTACCCAGCATGTAACGATTAAAGTCTTCACGGATGCCTTGAGCCAGAACGTCCAGCTCCTGTGCAAATCCAGCGTCTTTATGTTGCAGCGCTTGTGCGAGCACATTTACAGACTGATAAGTCAAAGCAACGGTCCAGCTGCTCACCATATATTGTTTGAGCTGTGCATTGGCTGGCTGGAGTGTATCATCCCAGTCCCCATCACCGTAAGAAGACAGGAATGTGTCGTGCAGGAAGTGTGAGCGGATATATTCGATCTCTTTTTTCGCGTGATCCAATACAGTCGCTGTTTCTTCCGTGAATCCGAAGCTGTGCTTAACGGTATAAGGCACTTTCTCATCCAGAATCGCATAGTCGCGAGTCGCTGTCAGGTAGTCCGCCAGCACTTTCAGCGGCCATACGATGATGTCACCGTGGCTCTCTTCCTGCTGAATTGCAAAATACTTGTCGAACATAAACCATTGCGGCCAGTTGCCATCATCTTCATATTGGTGGGTGTATACCATTTTGATGATATCGCGAACCTGCTCGTATTTTTGCGTTGCCATGAAGTATTCAACCGGACCTTGGCATACATCCCGAGTACCCCATGCCGCACCGCCGTACTGCTCCAAACCGTGAGGCACGGAGTAGTGAACCAGCATGTTGTGTGTGTACCACCAAGCCAGTGCGTTCACTTTGAACAGATCCTCTGCACTTTGGCCTTCACCACGAGACAAACGGAAACCGTTCATTACACCTGCGAAGAATTCACGGTACGCCTGCACTTCCTCTTCAAAAGTAAGACTGGATCCTGCTACGACAGAACCGTCTGCTTCGTTTGCTTGACCTTCCAATACGCCTTGTACCTTGAGCGTCCATTCTGCACTCTCTTCCAGACTAAGTGTAACCAGCGATGCAGATCCACTGCGGATACCACTCGCCAGCAACGTTTCGTCTCCAACATTTACGGCTGCGCCATCCACCGCCATGCGGTATTGCAGATCAGGATACGTTCCGGCACTAATCGCTTGCGGATCAGCCTTGAAGATCAGCGTGTTGCCATCTTGCGTCATATGCAACGGATACTCGTATTCATTGACATTCATCGTAACTTGGTTGGTTACCAGGTAACGATATGCTTTGCCACTAGTCGAGCGCACGTTCATGCTCACTTCAGTCGTGTGTGCTGCGGTGTAGTTGGTCACGATAATGGTATCCGATTCGGTTTTGTAGATCCAACGCACATAGTTGAAGCCAATCTCGAACAGGGAAGGCATCGTCAGCAGACGATATTGTCCATCCATTTCCACATAAATGCGTTGTCCAGCCGTCTTCGGCACGTTCAGTGCGTTGCGGGCATTACTGATCATTTTATTAAAATTGGTGTTACCAATAACGAGTTGTGAGTTGAAAATACCGTACATATACGATGTCGTCGTAATAACCTGCGCACCCAGCTGTACATTGCCACCACTCATCAGGATATGGCCGTGCGGACGCTCTACGAGCAATTCTTTCGCTTTCAGGACGATATGTTCATAACTGCCCGTGAAGAAGGATAACAGTGAATCACCGCTACGCTCTTCCTGATGACGGTCAGGGAACAGATCATTAATCTCATCTTGTGTCAAATCAAGCGCAGCAAGCGGTTCACCCAAGAAGGATGACAGTTTCACCTGTTCCAACGTCTCGCCTTGCTCCACAGTCAATGCTTGTACTTCGTTCCATGCTGCAGTCACTTCATCCCCGAATTCCAGTGCGGAGATTCCGGCAGGATGATCTGCTTTGGCCAGTCCGTAGAAGACCACTTGGGCTTCCCCGTCCAAGCTTACGCGCTCCGATTGCAATGCTGTGTAGGCAAATTCATACTGGTATGTCTCATTTGCCAGTGTATTATGTTTCAGGCTCTCAGGCTGGTTCGTTTCCTTGTAGGACAGACCGAAGAATTGGAATCCGTCTGTAGAGTAACCAATTGCCTTAGTCAGAGAACCTTGTTGCATGTAAGGGAAAGCACCGCCCTGAGGCTGGTTTTGACGGGAACACACCACATATCCCTTCGCTTCATCTTCGAATACCGTATGGTCAATGTACTGCGAAAGATAGGCTTCATTGCTGCGTACTGCACCTGGATCAGCAAGACCTACATCTTGTCCATATACTACGTCGACGTTATGTTGTTGTCCTGTGAGCTTCACATCCCAGAACCAGACGCCTTGCGTTGTGGCGGTAAACACAACCTGATAGCCAATGCCTTGTTCTTTGCCTTCAAGCTGTACTGTACCTTCCCAGATCAGTTGATTGCCGGAATTCGCTTTGCTTGTGATCACTTTGCTGTTCGAACGCACACCCAGCAGTGGGAACGAGCTGATTTTCTCTCCCTCGTGTACACGCAGATACAGGTTATTCAAAGATCCATCGATCTGGTTGCTAAGCAATTGATTCAACATGGTCGTACCAGATTTAGCTTGGTACAGGTCCCCACTGTTCAAAAAGGTAAAGGATAAATCCCCGGCAGTAAGCCGGATTGGTTCATTAATCATCGTTGTCATACTATTCACTCCTTCAATTAGTATAAAATCGAAACGTTTCGATAAATCTGAAAAAGAATAGGGGTCCTCTGCGAAATGACCTTTGTCTGGCCAATTCGGACGGTGATCCCCATCATTCAACTCTTAATTCAAAGAGGGCGAGTTACTTCCTAGGCCGGCTGGTTTCCTGACTCTACCTGTACCGATCGTACAGACTCGCGCTCCACCAGATCAATGGTTAACGTATACGATGTATTCACAGCTTCGCCGTTCAGCATCTGGAAGAGCAAATGACCTGCCAATGAACCTGCTTCATGCTTGGGCTGCCGCACCGTCGTAAGCGGAGGATGAACATATTCGGACAGTTGAATATCATCAAATCCGATTATCGAAATGTCATTCGGTACCGAAATGCCGCTCTCTTCAAATGCTTTCAGTCCACCAATCGCCATTTCGTCATTCCCGTAAAATACAGCAGATGGAAGCTCGCCCTGCATAACCATCATCTTGGTTGCACTATATCCGCCCTCACGTACAAAATTACCGCTTAGACGCCATTTGGACTTCTCTTCAAGGCCCGCCTCCTGCATTGCTCGCAAATATCCTTGATAACGCAGAGCATTATCATAAGAATTGGATGGCCCGCTGATATAGGCGATGGTCTTATGCCCCTTCTGAATGAGGTGACGTGTAGCCAGGTAACCACCTTGCTCCCCGTCCACCAGCACGTTGACCAGATGGCTGCTCGACAGTTGCCGATCCATCACAATGATAGGGAAACGTTCGCCTGCAGATTCCACCAGGATATCATCATGGATGTTATGAGCAAGGATAATAGCACCATCCACTCTTTTCTCTCGCAAGAAACGAACCGCTGTGGAGTCGCGTCCTCCCATAGAGCTGCAAGCAATCAGATCATATCCGTTAGCCAGCGCTACGTCCTGTACGCTGCGAATCAATTCGGAGTAATACGGACCCGACAGATCTGTAAGAATCAACGCAATCGTGTTCGTCCGGCTCCGTTTCAGGTCCATGGCAAAGCCGTTTTTGCGATAATTCAGTTCCCGTGCTGCCGCCAGCACTTTTGCCTTGGTCTTGGCACTTACCTTGCTGTCCCCATTCAGTGCATAGGAAGCGGTCGAGAGCGCCACGCCTGCCAGCTTTGCCACATCCTTAATCGTTGCCATTCCACGTTCGCTCCTTCTAACTTTCTTGTTACCTATCATTTTATACTGTAAATGGTTGCAACAACCACTCATTCCTATGCATTATCCATTAGAAATGGCATCAATTCTCATTTATCGAAACGTTTCGAAGTGTTTTCAAAAAAAATTTCTCTTCACGTCTTTTAAGCATCACTGCTGAATCATATACCCTTTAATTGTACATATAGCTTGGTCGATTGACAACATTTCAATATTGGACAAGAGGAAGAATTCATTATAAATCACAATGAACACGCCTGTAAACCATAGATTGAAACGTTTCGACATTTTCATTATAGTCGGTGTTGATAGCGATTTCAACCTCTTTATCCATTTTTCACAGAAATATGTGAAGGGAATGATTCGCGGGGTCCCCATTACACCTTTGTGGTATTATACTGCTTATTAGTCCAATCCTCTATAAGGAGTCCATTAAGTTATGAGCAATCTGGATCTAAGCTTTCATAAATCATCCCTGAACACCCCCGGCCGCTTGCAGCAAATCACAAACGTGCCTCCGGCAATGTTCAAGCTGTGTCATCTGGTGCAGCTCCATGATCGGGAAGCCTTCTCCCGTATCGATGAGCTGTGGAGCAGCAAGCACGTTCTTTATGTCATCACCTCTGGTCAGGCAAGACTGATCAGTTCGAATGGTCAATTGATGGTAAATACCGGCTCTGCTATCGTACGCCAAGCTGGAACCCTGCTTCAGCATGAAAGCAAGCGTGGTTCCCTTTCACCCGTTCAGGGTATTGCAATGGCCTTTGATTTTGCAGATAACGAACAAAGGCTCTGGCCATTCGGACATCCTGTTTCCGTTACGAGCCGTCTTATTGCCGAGCTGATCTCCGAGTTGGTTCAGTCCAGCTCGAAACGCGATGAGTCCGGACCATTCAAACCTCATATGCTGTTTTATCAGCTGCTGGATACGTTGCGAGATCATGCTGTGCGTTTGGCTCATGAAGATCATTCCTGGCTGGACATCGTCATCGCGCACATCCATGAAAGAATTACTCATTCTTTTACACGTGAGCAATTAGCGAAAGAGGTTAATGTGAGTCCAGAGCATTTTTCAAGAGAATTCAAGAAATATACCGGATTTACATTCGTGGAGTATGTTACCCGGTTAAGAATTCGAATTGCCCAGGAACACCTGCTGTTTGCCAATCCCACATTGCATGAGCTTGCGCAGTTGACGGGATACAGAGATACCTTTTATTTAAGTCGAAAATTTAAACAAACGGTAGGTTGTGCACCGACTCTCTATCGGAGAACGCCAAAAAAAATCGCAAGTCTTACATACAACTATACCGCTTCCTTGCTCGCACTGGGCCACATCCCGCATCTGGGTGCCGTTGCAGGATGGATGAAAAGTAGACTTATTGAAAATGGACAAAACCAATTTGATCAGTGTTATGAGCATGATCTCATTAATCATCCGGATCTAATCGCAGACGCTCATCCCGATGTCATCCTTGGTTATGCACCTCATTCCGACATGGATGAATTACGGCAGATTGCACCAACGATTTTGATGCCTTTTGAGGAACTTGACTGGCAGGAGCAATTCATCCATTTGGGACGTATCACGGGTCTGGAAGCCAAAGCACGTGCGCTGTTAGACCATTATGATACGCTTCAGCAAGAGGCCAATCGTACACTCGATCAGATCATGGGTGAACGGGGTTCAGCAGTATGCATTTTCATGATTGGTGAGAGTGGAGCGTACATCTATGGTCACGGATGGGGTAGAGCTTCTCATATTTTGTATCAATCGCTGGGCTTCACCCCTCCTGCACGGATGAAGAAGGATGGACAACTACTCACAGGTTACATCCATGTTCCGCTAAACGAAATTCATTTGTACGCTGCAGATCATATTTTTATTGATTATGCCAGGGAATCTTCAGAGCAGGATGCTGTGGACAAACTGTTTGCTCAGGAGTCTTGGAACACCTTGAGTGCGGTCCGGGAAGGGCGCCTGTACGAGATTGATGCGGATATGTTTTATGGATTCGACCCCATCTCGGTTATGGAGCAATTTCAGCACATCATGCACAAACTGACATCACATCTGTCCATGCATTAGTCATCATAGATGTCCATGTACAAATGTTACGTCATCCTCTATGTTAGTAATGAGAATAATAATCATTATTGATTATATACACAGGGGGAACAATTATATGTTTGCTGCAAAAAAACGCTTTTCCGGCTTGCTGCTCATGCTCGCCATCATCATGATTCTGGCTGCCTGTAACAGCGGTACGGGTTCCGGCACAACGGAACCAACAGCGGCGGGTTCAGAATCGACTACAAGTTCGACCGAAACAAATACCGATTCTTCGGGTGCTACGCGGATCTACAAGTCATTAAGTGGAGATGTGGAAATTCCGGCTGAACCGAAACGGATTGTTACGGATATGTACGTAAGTGATCTGCTCGCACTTGGTGTAAAGCCCGTTGGCTCTATTAAATATTATCTGGAAAATCCATTCTACGCCGATCAAGTGGAGGGCATAGAGAATATTGGCGACCGGGGTGCCGTATCCTTGGAGAAGGTCGTCGCGTTGGACCCGGATCTGATCATTACCTACTCTGATAAAGCTGAAGAAATTGAGAGTTATCAAAAAATCGCACCTACCGTGGTCATTCCCTACGGCACGTTTACCAATGTAGAGGATGAAATTCGGGGCTTCGGAGAACTCATGAACAAATCCGAAGAAGCGGAAGCCTGGCTGAAAACGTACGACGAACGTATTGAAGCCGCTCGCGCCAAAGTAAAAGCAGTCATTAAACCGGAGGAAACCTTCTCCATCCTCGAAGTATCAGACAAGAGCTATTATGGTTATGGAGACAACTTTGGTCGCGGTGGACAGGCCGTTTATCGTGCTTTGGAACTTACACCACTCGAAATCACCAAGAAAGAACTGATGGGCGATACCCAGTGGAAAGAGATATCGCGTGAAGTCGTTGGTGATTATGCAGGAGACCATATCTTCCTGACCGTAGGGGAAAACAATAAAAATTACCAAGGTGATTCCATCTGGCAATCGCTCCCGGCTGTGAAGAACAATCAGGTGTACGAATTACAGGAAGATCGCTACTGGTACTTCGATCCGATTGCAATTCAGAGTCAGGCTGAAGAATTCGCTGATATGATCGTAGAACGTGCACAGCAAAATCGTAAATAAGAGGATGGATTCAATAATCATTTCATAGGAAGAAACGTAATGTCCGGACAGGCCGATCAGCCTGCCTGGGCTTTTGCGTTAGAGAGAGGAGTGACTACATATGCTTCGCCGTTTCATGGCTTATTATCGTCCTTATCGGGGACTCTTTATATTGGACTTCTCCTGTGCGATTCTGGCTGCACTGCTGGAACTTGCGTTTCCCTTGGCTGTAAACAAAGTTGTCGATCAGCTGCTTCCCGCAGGCAACTGGTCCATGATTTTATCGGCCTGTGCCGGATTACTGGGCATCTATCTGCTCAGTTCCTTTTTCCATTATGCAGTCACCTACTGGGGACATAAGCTGGGTATTAACATCGAATCCGATATGCGGCGGGAACTGTTCCAACGTGTGCAGAAACAATCCTTCCGCTTTTTCGATAACAACAAGACGGGGCACCTCGTCTCTCGCATGACCAATGACCTGATGGATATAGGTGAGATTGCGCATCATGGACCCGAGGATCTGTTCATTGCCCTGATGACGTTGGCTGGAGCCTTCGGCATTATGCTGGGTATCAACTGGCAACTGGCTGTAATGACCTTCATCATCGTACCGCTGATGATCTTCCTGTCCCTTTATTTCAGTCGCAAAATGTCCAAAGCGTTCAAGCGTATGTTTGCCGATATTGCAGACTATAACGCACGCGTAGAGAACAATGTGAGCGGAATTCGTGTAGTACAGGCTTTTGCCAATGAAAAGCATGAAGTGAAACGTTTTGTCGAAAATAATGAACGCTTCCGTCTTACCAAACTGATCACCTACCGGATTATGGCGTGGAATTCCTCGCTCAGTTTCATTCTGATGAAATTTGTCTCGCTGTTTGTACTGGTGTGCGGTACGTGGTTTGTCATTCAGGGCAGCATGACCTACGGAGAATTTATTGCCTTTGTCATGTTATCCAATGTGTTTCTTGGACCGATTCAACAGATCAATTCCGTCATCGAAACGTATCCCAAAGGCATCGCTGGATTCAGACGTTACCTGGAGCTGCTGGAAGCCGAGCCCGATGTGGATGATACACCACAAGCCAAATCCATCCCACATGTGAAAGGCGACATCGCCTTCCATGACGTTTCATTTGCTTATGGGGAACACAAACCAACCTTGGATCAGGTCAATCTGGAGATTCAGGCAGGACAAACGGTAGCGCTGGTTGGACCTTCGGGTGCAGGCAAATCTACGCTGTGCAGTCTCATTCCACGCTTTTACGATGTGGATGCGGGGCACATCTCTATTGATGAGATTCCGATAAAGGATATGACACTGGAGTCACTTCGCTCCCATATCGGAATTGTGCAGCAGGATATTTTCCTGTTTGATGGGTCAATCCGTGAGAATATTGCCTACGGCAAACTGGATGCACCTGATGAAGAAATCTGGCAAGCCATCCGCAGGGCCCAACTGGAAGAGCTGGTACAATCTCAACCGGAAGGACTCGATACTCTAATTGGTGAGCGGGGCGTCAAATTGTCTGGAGGACAGAAGCAACGTCTATCCATTGCTCGCATGATTTTGAAAAATCCGCCGATCCTCATTCTGGATGAAGCGACCTCCGCACTTGATACCGAGACGGAAGCCGCCATCCAGTTGGCTCTATCTGAGCTGGCACAAGGACGTACTACACTGATCATCGCCCATCGACTGGCAACGATTAGACACGCGGATCGTATTGTGGTTGTGGAGAACGGTGGCGTAGCCGAACAAGGCAGCCATGATGAACTTCTGGCGCGTCAGGGCTCGTATAGCCGATTGCATCAAGCCCAGTTTGGATAGGTTGCGGAAGTAACGTCTCTTGGATTCGTTAAACCGCAGACCTTTGGAATTTGAAGCTAATAACACGCGCTCGGTTCGTTAAACAGTACTAACGCTAAAAAGGGATGTCCCCCGTCATGTTCAATGACTTATGGGACATCCCTTTCTTATTCAGATCCTATTCAGTGATATCACATCAGGAATAGGATTTTATTTTTTGACCGCATGGATAAAATGGTTTGTTTCGAAGGCAGATAAGTCATCTGTACGATTGCTGAAATATCGATTCTGTATGTCTTCTGGCGATAGATGCTCATATATGAGAAGTCCCACATCCGCCAATAACCGCTCCATCTCCTCGTAAGTGAAGTAGGATTGCATCGGCTCGCCCCCCATTGCAGCCATCTTAACCATATTTTCAACCCGGTTAAACCTTCCTTTTTCCTCAAAGAGATGCTCATCTGCATAATCCAACACAATGGAGCTCCCTGTTGGAAGATCCGAAAATATATGTCGCAGCAAGTTAGACAGATCTTCTTTGGTCAAATAATACGAAACGCCTAACAGAGTAACCAATGTCTTTTGCTTCTTCAAGCCTTCATCCGTCAAACGTTCATACGAAGGTTCATGAGTAAAATCCATTGGCACCATATGAAGATTGTCCGGCATGATCAACTTGGCCTGGTTCAGACGCTCCCGCTTGAATTGCTGTGTAGCTGGGTAATCCACTTCAAATAGTTCCAAAATGTCCTTCAATTCCGGATGCCTCAAAGCAAACGTATCCATCCCCGCGCCAAGAATGACAACCTGCTTCAATCCCAACGTGATTTCATGCAGCAGTACATGCTCACAATAAGCAGCCCGAGCCAGTGTTATTGGAGATAACTGTACCTGGGTAATCCATTTTAAAATCGTATCCGGGTCGTCCTTGATCAGGTGAGCCATGTCCGGGTTGAAAAAATGGATACCTTGAATCATATTCTCGCGAATTCCCGCAAACTCTTGCGGAGTAATAAGCTCTTTAGCTATATAATCATCGAAAATAAGAGGTGTATCGTACTGGCAGTGGTAGGCTCGGCCAAAAGCCGAAATCAAGGATGTGATGCTGGACTCATTTTGCTTCATATTTCATCCTCCCGTACAAACAAAAATAAGATTCCCCCTGGCCAGGAGAACCTTAGTATATACGGAATGTTTTTATATGTAAATTATAGCATAAAAATATTTTTTTGTAAATCTACATCTACGGGATGATCCGACAGATTAAAGCGGCTTTCTTTGCCCCTCCACTCCAATCTGTCCTCTTCCTCCCTCATAGCACTCAATCAGAAAAAGCTAAGCGTCCAATCCGTACTCCTTCACTTCACGATTGCGGTTCAGTACCGCATGCAGTACAAAGCCAAGCACCGCAATAACCGCCGTGCCAGTCGCAAGCCACGCTACAGGAATCAGTCCCTGTTTATCGTACATGACCCCCATTGCATACGGCCCGATAACCCGTCCAACCGCACCGATACCACCGGAGATCCCGATGTAGAAAGGTGCCGCTCTTCCGGCATGCTCTGAGATGAATGCCGGAGTAGCAGGTGAGATCAGCATTTCCCCAAAGGTAGCCAGTACCATTGCAAGCACCATACCCGGATAGCTATACATGGTAATCATGACGATGTAGGCCATGCCATAGAACACCGCACTTGCAGTCATCTGAGCAGTTGATGTACGGGCCATCGTACGCTTGACCCAATTGGTGAAGGGTTGTCCCACAAAGATCAGCACCCCGTTCAGAGTCCAGAGCAGACCGTACATTCTTTTCTCCATACCCTCGGAAATAATATATGGAGACACACCCGTATTCCAGATGGAATTACCGAACAGCAGGAACAGCACGCCCAGGCTCATGAACAGATATAATCTGGTGTTGCCCAGCAGCGCCCAGACGCCCGGCCCATCGGGAACCGTTTTGCGTTTGGTCAGATGTACTTCGCCCTGATCCGGTTCTGCCCGCGACAGATAATACCAGAAGAAAATCGCAAACCCGGCGGAGGTCACCCCGTTCAGTACAAAGCTGAGGTGATAGGAAAAGTCAGCCAGAAAACCACTGAGCGCTGTACCAATTGCCACACCGATATTGTTGGCGACATAGATCACATTGAACAATTCCCCGCGTCGTTCCGCAAACCGGAAGCCAATAAAGGCTTGAATAGCTGGTAACGACAATGAACTGAATAGACCGATCCAGCCCATGGCACATATAAACACAACCCAATACGCGCTAATCCACGGCAGAGCAAACAGCCCTACGGCATTTAACGCCAGCGATCCGATGATTAGCTTCTTGACGCCCACCCGGTGGTACAATGCACCGCCGAGCAGTTGCCCGAAGATGCCGCCCAGCGACTGGATCAGAATAACAAACCCCGCGTTCGCCATCGTGCGTCCAAGCTCGTCAAATACATACATCGTGGTCAGCGGCCACATCAAGGCACTGCCTGTCGCATTGACTAAACTTGCCAGCAAAAATATTTTCACTTCTTTTGGATACGTATCCAGCCATCTCATCATCTTGTTTATTCTCCTTAGTACCTTCAAAAAGCATATTGCCATAAAAAATAGACCCTTGCCCTGACGGCATAATTAGCCAGAGCGAAGGCCACTTGAATTTAGAATTTAGAAATTTGAATTCCGAATCTTGCTCTTTATCATTCTGCTTACGAACTATCCATTGTTCATCTTACCTGAAAAGATCCGATCTGCAAGCACATTCATTGACGCTTCACTTCGACAGTGGCCGAGAAGAATGTTGCCCCATTCCCCATGTCGGACAGACGATTGGACGTGAGCGAGTTCGCCCGCTGTTTTTTGCCATTGCCATCCCACCATAAGCCTTGACTGATCACCGTTCCTGGCAGCATGGATTCATTCACCTTGGCGGTTAGTTCGATCCGACCACGGTCGTTCCATACGACCACAGCGTCCCCGTCTTCCACCTGTCTGTGAGAGGCGTCCTCTGGGTGCATTTGCAATAATGGCATCTTCTCCAAACGTTGATGCTTGGCCGAATTGGCAAAGGTGGAATTCAGGAAATTATGGTTTGGCGGCGACAGAAACATCAGCGGATAAACATCCGCAGGTCCAGCCGGGTTTTCCCCGTCATACCCCTCCACGAGTGCACTATACGTAGGCAACGGAGGCAGTCCCTTCTGTGCCATCGTTTCCGAATACAGCTCGATTTTCCCCGAAGGCGTGGGCAACTGATCCAAATAGGAGTCATGTGCAGACATATCCAGCTTGACGAAATGATGCTGCTTCAGCCCTTCCAAGGTTACTCCGTTCATGTAGGGATTGCCCGTACCCTGAAGTGCTTCCTCGATCATCTGTTCCGGTGTCTCACCGAAAATCTCCGGGTCATACCCCATCGCCTGTCCAAGCAAAGAGAACAATTCAACATTGCTCTTGCTCTCGCCCAAAGGCGCAATGACTGGCTCTTGCAAATGAACATACTGATGCCAGTAGGACGTATACAGATCCGTCGTTTCAAATGAAGATGTCGCAGGCAGCACAATATCCGCGTATTTTGCCGTATCCGTCATGAACAGGTCATGGACTACCGTGAACAGATCCTCCCGTGCAAAACCTCGCTCCACCCGCTCGGTATCTGGTGCCACCACCAGTGGATTGCTGCAGTAGACCATCAACGCCCGGATCGGCTGCTCCGCTTCCAGCAGTGCTTCGCCAATCCGGTTCATGTTCACCACGCGCGGCTCCGGGTTCTGCCGCAGCTCAGGACGCTCGAGCGCATCGCTATTGGTGCTCGCGTAGCTGTTGGTACGAATGGCACCACCGCCGCGCTTCAGCCACTGGCCTGTAATGGCAGGCAGACAGGCTACGCTGCGTACGTTCATCCCACCGTTGTCGTGATGCTGGAGGCCATTGCCGATATGAATGTGGGCTGCCTGTGCATTGCCATAGAGCTCAGCCAGCTTCACGATGTCCGCTTCCGGCACACCTGTAATACGTGCGACACGCTCAGGGGTGTAGCTGCGGACATGATCACGCAGTGCCTCATGGCCAACGGTATACTTTTGCATAAAAGCCTCATCCGTCAACCCCTGCTCGAACAGTACATGCATTAATCCGAGTGCCAATGCGCTGTCTGTACCCGGGTAAAGTGGAATGAACCAGTCTCCCCATTGGGCGGTCCGATTGCGATGGACATCAATAACGACGATTTGGGCGCCCTTTTTGCGGGCTTTCTCGGCCAGAACAACCTGATGCATATTGGTGCTGACGATGTTGCCTCCCCACACCAGGATGACATCTGCATGCTCCGTATCCTCGGGCAAGGTTCCCCGGTTCGCACCCATCGTATATTTCCAGCCGGTATTTCCCGCTGCATTACAGATGGTCTGTTCCAGCTTGCTCGCACCTAGCGCATTGAAAAATCGACGATCCATGCCATCCACACCAAGAATGCCCATGTTTCCATAGAAGCTGTAGGGCAGGATGCTCTCCGGTCCGTAGGTAGCTGCCAGCGAACTGAATCTCGCCGTAATCTCGCCGATGGCTTCGTCCCAACTGATTCGCTCGAACTGGCCTTCGCCCTTGACTCCGATGCGTCGCATCGGATATTGCAGCCGCTCGGGGTGATACACCCGCTCCGTCATATTTCGGACTTTGTTACAGATGGCGCCTTTTGTAATCGGATGGTCCGGATTGCCCGCTACCTTCACGATCTTACCGTTCTCCTTATGAAGCAGCAGGCCGCAAGTATCCGGACAATCGAGCGGGCAAACCGCCGGGAATACGCCATTCTCCTGATCGATCATATACAAGTCCCTCCCCCTTCAAAGCTATCCTCATATCATATCTTCTTCCTGGTAATCGCGTAAAGAGAACAGTCTTTTTTTACCGCCACAACCGATCCAAATTTTTTTCAAAAAATCTTTTTTCCCTTTGATTCAATCTCGAAATTCAGGGGTAAATTAAAAATAAGGCATTAGGCTAGTGTTTCCCCACTTCCTCCTCATGCCATATCATGGACCACTCCCGAAATTCGCCATGAACAGGTTTCGTTCCCCCGAACCTTGTCATGGCGAATTTATTTTGCGTGGATATTTTTTTGCAAAAAAAAACGATTCTTTTCCCGCCCATCACAGCAGACAGCCATGACTTGAACGAGATCAGAATCGCCTCCTGTTTACTTTGCATTCGTCTTTCCACTCGTTCTCGCACTCGCACCACGGTTACACCGCTAACTCGGTTACTGTCCAAAATGCCGCTACGCCTGCTTGCTCCACATCGGTCTGGCTTCCGACTCCACAGGCTGGGCCGCCGCCATGGCCATCTCAGGCTTCACTTCCGGCTCATGCTTGCGCAGGTACACCATCCAGTAAGCAGCTGCAACAAACAGCGCCCCTCCCGTCAGGTTGCCAAGCCATACCGGAATGAAATTCATGACGTATTGTCCCCACGAATAATGCCCTTCAAAGATCGCAGCAGGAATCAGGAACATGTTGGCGACAACGTGCTGGAATCCAATAGCTACAAAGGCCATCGTTGGGAACCATATGCCCAATACTTTTCCACTCATCGTATCCGATGCATAAGACAACCAAACCGCGAGAGCTACCAGCCAGTTACACCCGATCCCGGATATAAAAGCCTGAAGGAAGCTGTCGTCCAGCTTGTGTCCAGCCATATCCACCACTTTGGTCAAATAAGCTCCCTCTGCCGTCAGACCAAGCACATGCCCAAACGCATAGGCCACAAAGATCGCCCCAAGGAAATTACCTATCGTTACTAAGGTGAGATTCTTCAACATGTTGCCCGCGGACAGTTTACGTGCAATCGTCGCAAGTGGGACGGCCATCATATTACCTGTTAGCAGTTCCCCACCGCCAATCAGCACCAATATTAAACCTACCGGGAACACTGCTGCACCAATCAAATTAACCAAGCTGCCCCACTCGGCCGGAGCAGAAGCAATAACCCGAATATCCAGCAGAAATCCAAGCGCGATAAAAGCGCCTGCCAGAAAACTGAGTATCAATACGGAGGACACCGGATTTTGAGCTTTCTTCATCCCCGTATACACCGTATATTGTGCAACCTCAAGAGGTGTTTTTGCTGCCATAACGATCCTCTCCTTCACAGTTCATGAACATCATAATTCAACCTGTTTTGTTGATATGTTCATTGTATCGCGAAGATTTCAAGAGGTTTGTTACTTTTATCACAAAGTCTGAAAACTACATTTTAATATTTCCGTTGTGTCTTGCTTGATATCCAGAAAAAACAAAAAAGAACTACCGCAGAATGACTGCGGCAGTTCTCAGATATTTATGGTTATACCATCGCTGGTGTTTTTACTTCTACTGGTGGCAACGCCTGAAGACCCGCCGAGTTCAGGAAGTTCCATGGTTTGTTGTAATGTGGCTGGAAGAAGAAGTCGATGAAGGCCAGCTCATCTACCGTCATGTTGTTCTGGATGCAGACAGAGATCGTATTGATCGACTGTGTCAGATCAGCCTGTGACATCACCTGCGCACCAACAATACGGCGTGTAGCCTGTTCATAGATTACTTTGAGCAGCAGCTTCTCTGCCGTTGGCATGAACTCCGGACGGTAAGCATCTTCAAGCGTTACAGCTTCAACGACCAGACCCTCATCCGCAGCAGATGTTTCCGTCAGACCTGTACCTGCAATATTTTGCTCATAAATTTTAATACCTGATGTGCCTTGTGTACCCATGTATCGTGTCGTAGGACGAACCAAGTTCCGTGCTACGAGTGTTCCCATCCGCACTGCGTTGGTTGCCAGTGGAATGTACGCTGCCTTGCCGGTTGGGTTGTAATGAATTGCACAGCTGTCTCCAGCAGCGAAGACGTCTTTTTGGCTGGTTTGCATATATTTATCCACGATGATTGCGCCGTTCGGCAGCATATCCACTTGGCCTTTGAGCAGCTCGGTATTTGGACGGAAACCAATGCACAGAATAACGAGATCTGTCTCGAACTCTCCTTTGGATGTAATGACCTTGTTCACTTTGCCATTCTCTCCGGTAAATTTCTGTACCGTTTGGCCCAGCGCCAGCTTGATGCCGTGTCCGGTCAACGTTTCTTCAATGGCATCCGTGAACTCGGGGTCGAGATATTTGTTCAAGATCCGGTCCACGCTATCGATCAGTGTAACTTCCTTGCCGTTCATTTGGAAAGCCTCCACCAGCTCAATGCCGATATATCCAGCTCCTACCACGGTAATGCGTTTGGCATGCTTGGCTTTCTCAATGATCGTGTTGGAATGGTTGTAGTTTTTGCAAAGTAAAATGTTGTCCATCTCGATGCCTTCCAGCTTCGGTACGACAGGCCATGAACCCGTGGTCACGATCAGCTTGTCGAAGGTATCTTCGAATTCTTCCCCAGTTTTCAAGTTTTTAGCCTGAAGTTTGTGACCCGCAGCATCTACTGACGTCACTTCATGAAGCATTTTGGTAACGACACCGAGCTCGGCCAGTTGGTTTGGCGAAGAATAGAACAATCCATCTGGATCTTTCACCACGCCACCTACATAAAGCGCAATGCCACATGATAAGAAGGAGATGTTGTCATTGCGCTCATACACTGTAATGGTAGCATCCGGGTACAATTTGGCGGTGTTAACGATAGCTGCGGTTCCTGCATGTGTACATCCGATAACTGCGATTTTCATTATAAGGTTCCCCCTTGGAGTATATAAATAAAAAATTGAATTTAACGTCATTGTGGTTGTGAAATATTTCACTTCTAAATGAATGCTGATTATGTGATTTATTTCACTTTGTACACTTATTATAATGTGATATTTTTCACATTGCAAGGGGTTAATCAAAATAAATTTTTCGGATGTGGTTTATTTACGATCAAGCGAGTCATCGACTCAATCTCCATTGACTTCAGTTTTCCCTGCTTATGGCTGGTTTATGCTCAAAATAAGCGTAGTAACTACTGAGGAGACACTTATATGAAGAGGATATTTGCACTAAAAAATTGTATCAAAAAAAGCCTATCCTCCAATATGGAGGCAGGCTTCTTCGTTTATTTTATACGCCAAGCAGCTTTTCAATCTCTGCAGTCATGGCTTCAGGGGATTCTTTTGGTTCAACACGCCCTACAACTTCACCCTCACGATTCACGAGGAATTTGGTGAAATTCCATTGGATGTTATTGTCTTCGCCAACACCAGGTTGCTGCTCACGCAGATACTTGAACAATGGATGCGCATCTTCACCATTTACATCGACCTTGGCAAACACCGGGAAATTAACGCCATAGTTGATTTGGCAGAATGATTCTGCTTCCTCACTGGTACCCGGCTCCTGGCCTCCGAACTGGTTACAAGGGAATCCCAATACAACCAAGCCTTGATCACGATAGCGATCATAGAGCTTCTGCAATTCACCGTATTGTGGAGTCAGCCCACACTTGCTGGCTGTATTGGCAATCACCAACACTTTGCCTTGATACAAATCGAGTGAAACTTCCTGATTTGCGGTCGTTACCGCCTGATACGAATATACGGACATGACTGATTCCTCCCATGAGTAAGATGTAGGTTGGGCTGCTGTATGTACTGTACCGAATAAGCATGCGGCACACAGCCTGTCTCTATATTATAGACCTGAGGCGGTCAATTACCAAATCTGCGATTAAACCCTGCCCAAGTTCATACGTAGAATCAAATTTTGTCCATCGACATGGACATATACCTTTTTAGCCTGACTTCGCAACCAAAATAGCATCATACCGCTCTTGCCGCTCTGCCTTCGTCACCCCAATCATCAGGCCACGAACCGAATGCATGAAATAAACAGCCGCTGAGCGAAGAGAATCGGCCCGAAGATGCTCATTATAAGCTTCCAGCATAAGCTTGGCCTGCTTCGGATGTTTCAATGCCGTCAAAGGCATGCCAAAGACCGATTCATCGATCGTCCCGGTTGTTATTCGTCCATATTGCTGTAACCAGGTGTAGTTGATTGCTCCCATTCCTGTAGACCTCCTAGAATGCGAATGAGCCGCGTGCATAACGCACAGCGGCTTCATTCTATAGTTTAGGACCACATATGGCCCGTTTCATTAACTTCCTGTCGCGTGACGAACGCGTTGCTCTGTCCGTCCTCCAGCATGAACCATTGCACTGTTCATGAGCACTTGTTCTGGAGGTGCTGATTGCTGACGTTCACCCGCAAGGGCGTAAGGCAAGCAGAGCGGTACACCGGAACGAGGATCAATCACGATATCAGCTTCAATGTTAAATACTTCGCGAAGCACATCGGAGTTCATAACCTCTACAGGTGAACCTGTAGCGATGGCTTTACCTTTTTTAATACCAATCATGTGATGCGCATAACGGGAAGCATGGTTCAAGTCATGCACAACCATAACGATTGTACGGTTTGCTGTGGCATTCAGTTGCTCCAGCAATTGCAGTACTTCAAGTTGGTGAGCCATATCCAGGAACGTTGTTGGCTCGTCCAGGAACAGAATATCTGTCTCTTGTGCAAGAGCCATGGCAATCCAGGCACGTTGACGCTGTCCACCGGACAGTTGATCGATTGGACGATCATGGAACTCCGTCATGCCTGTCACTTCGATAGCCCATTCAATCATGCGTTTGTCTTCAGCACGCATCGAACCAAAACCTTTTTGATATGGGAACCGTCCGTAGGACACAAGTTCGGTTACGGTAAGTCCTTCAGGAGCTGTTGGATTTTGTGGCAAAATCGCAAGCTGCTTGGCTACTTCACGCGTGGACTGCTTATGGATGGACTTCCCGTCGAGCAATACACTACCTGCTTTTGGATTCATGATCCGTGCCATTGTTTTCAGGATGGTAGACTTTCCTGAACCATTGGCTCCAACAAGTGCTGTAATTTTTCCTTGGGGAATTTGAATATTCAGATCTTCAACAATCAGTCTTTCCTCATAAGCGATATCCAACTTGGACGTCTCCAGACGAAACATGCGATCATCCCTCTCTCATTTATCCCGGTTATGTATTCCGGCTATGACAACGAAAACGAAATTGTAGTTCAGCGTATTTCCGGCGCAACAAGATCTTATACTCTAAAGATACTGATAATCATTATCATTTGTCAACAGTAAATACCAAACTCCTTGATAGTTGAAAGCTATTTTTGAAGTGTTTTACTAGAAATCGTTCAAATTTTTCGCACTTTATGTGAGAGCTTTTCTCATCGTGTACGTGCATTTCATCGCTTTGCGTATGTTCATCCTTGCCCAACATCTTAATAATGTGTCCGAATTGTGAAAATTAGACCTATATTGATTCATTTTGTATATGTCATTCCCCATCAATTGAGCAAAAACAAAAATACAGCCCCTACGAAATTCTTCGAGGTGGCTGTATTCCATTAATAATATATTCAATTAATGCCGCTTAGAGCTTCGGTTCCGGGACTAGGTTGATCACGAGCGTTCCACTCTGGATACTCACGATGTCCTTTAGATCAAAATCGGTCGGAAGCTCCACTTGGTGCCCATAGGGATACAGACGATCTGCTTCAGCAACAGTCAGATTTTCCACTGAAGATGAATCTGCTCCCGTAGACTGAGATGGATCTGAAGCCGTGCCGTCTGCATCTCTCTGTCCTGTGCCTTCATCCGTAGTGTCAGAGGCTGTGCCAGTACCTGCATCCGTCGTGCTCCCTGCTGCTGGGTCTGAAGTGTTGTCCTCCGTTGAGGCTGAATCTGCCCCCTGCTCGGCTTCTCCGCTCTGCTGAGTATCGTCCACATTATCGGTAGAAGAACCTGCTGAGCTTCCTTCAGACGTACCCTCTGAGCTGTCACCAGCTGTACCTTCGCCATCCGGCTCCTCATTTCGGTTGAAACTCTCCCATTCACCCTCAGCATTGAGCTTCTGTGTAGTACCATCTTTCAAGTTCCATTGGAGAGTGTCCGTTTGCAAAGCATTGCTGTCCGTTTCGTCTCTGTAACGGATCACCAACTGGGCAGGCGTCTTTGAACCGTCGTCCGCTTCGGATGCAGGAACGAGGTAGGCGATCTGTTCAGCGAGCTCCACCTCCGGTTCAGCAGGAACAACGGGCTCCTGTGTCGGGGGAGGTGATGCCTCAGGTGTCTCCGCCTTATCGCTCATCAAAGCGTACGTACCTCCAGCAATACCAATAATCAGGATGACAATAACCGATCCTAGAAAAAGGTTCTTCCTTTTACCTGTCAGCATGCGTACCAGCGGGGAAGACAACTCTGTTTTGGCGCGGTCGTAAGCCGGCTTCATCGTCTTGCTTGCTCTGGCATAATAGGGTTTGAAAGCTGACTTTGACTTAAAAGCTTCACGATCATGGGCCTTGAAATAGGCCACGATTGCATCCGAGTATCCCTTATGTGCGTTGGAGCCGCGAATAAACAAGCGTTGATTCCCTGACCACTCCATAAATTGATACAACACTTCTGTACGTCCTGAACTACTATAGATAAATTCAATCAGGCCTGGATAATCGAGTCTGTTGCTACCGCTGCCACCGCGATAGAAAGCCAGCGGCAGTGCTTCAAATGCAGCCGTATCTGGGCGATCACGAAGCTCTCCGGCAAGCCAGCGACGCGTCCAGCGCTGGAGCTCATTACGTTCGGCCAAAGAGAGGGATTCCAACTCCTCTTCGTCACGCCCCTCACCGCTAAGCCATGCTCTCGCTGCCAGCATCATGTTTGTACGCGCAGATACATCTGAGCCCTGGCGAGCAGCCCAGTCCCGAACCTCGTTTCCGTGCAACAAAATATCAATGCTTAACAGCTGTTCACGGTTAACCCGCTCCAGATCGAGATCCTGAATCATAAACAAGTTAATGACGTAAGCCAGCTTATCTGCGAGCCGGGTTAAATCCTCCTGATACGCTGGTGGTTGGACAGCGGACCCAGGTCCACCTTTCCGATTAGCACGAACTGAAGCTCCAGACTGTCCAATCCGGGCGGTAATACCTGTGTCTAAGCCGCCTGCGACTGGTACACGATCCAAGATACTAACCCGCTTAAGTGCCTCATTGGCAGATTGAACAGGGTTGGGCGCAGAACACAAACGTTCACGCAGCTCCGTTCCTGTCCGTTCCAGCAAGAAACTGTTGTGGATGGCAGACGGGTGAGATGTAATCCATCTCTGGATCACTTCCACAACATCGGCGGCTGATTCCGTGCGTTTCAGCTGATTATCCAGATAGGGCTCAAACAACAGTTTGGTCAGTGATTCGTTCGCGAGCACTTTGTCGAAGAAAGCACGGCTTAACAGGCTGTCCCGATCCAGCAAGCCATACAGCTCCTGCACGGCACGCATACGTTTCTGCGAACGGGCGTTATTAACACCATAGATGAAATAATCCACGATTCGGGACTGTACGACTGGCGCAGCGACCCGGAAATACTCCCCGATGCGTGCTGCAACCGATTCTTCAGGTACATTCTCCCGTTTGACGCTGTCCAGCTCACGACTAAGCAACGTCAGGAACAACTCATTCAAGCGTGAACGTTGCTGCGCTCCGCCTTCCGGTTTCAAGTAGGTGAGCAATCCACTTAGGACATCGCTTTTGTTATCCAGGTATAACTCTTCCATCCCCTGCTCCAGACGATAGAACATAGAAAGTTCCCCGTATGCTTCAATGGAGAGCTCCCGTCCAGGCTCCATTCCGGACAGCATCTCATCCGCAAAAGCATAAAATGAATCGGCAGCCGCAGGTTCGTGCAGTAGGGTCCAGGCGAATTCCGCATAAGGAAGCTTCGACACAGATGCATCTGCATGGGTAACTCTGCCCGATACCAGATCAAAGGTAAAATCCTTCTCCGTATTCCGATCTTTCGGACGCAGCGTGCCCCGCTCCACGAACTGAATATGGATGCCTTTCTTCGCTTGCGGCTCCTTCGCAAACGTCATAAAGCCGAGCTGCCGCCGGAACGCGTAAGGCAGCGCCGTATATAACAAACGCAGCAGTCCCTTGGCTCCGGCTGTAACTTCCTCAGCGGGCACATCTAGCGCAATGTATACCTTCCGACGTGTAGCTACAGCTTGCATGACGGCGTAGAGCAGGCGTTTGAATACCACCTCGTCCATTTTCAGAGCGGCAAAGATCTGACTTGGAGAGCTTTGTCCAACACCAGCTGCTCGTGGCAATTCAGTAAGCGCAGGCAGCACTGTACCTTGTTCGATGTCATAGGACGTGGCGAACACAGCATCCAGCCAGCCACCTTGCTTCATCTGCTCTTCCGAGCGTTCAGGAGACAAGACATAGTTATGGGCGAAAAAAGCGCTGCGCAGCCCGGTGAAATCAACGGACTGGTACACATTTTGCCCAAGTATCGTCTCCCCGCTCTCCAGATGCAGCAGATGAATGGACGGGGGAAACTTCGTCTCATCCTTCTCACTCCGGCCCGTCAGCTCCGCCGGAGCGTCATAGACGCAGTAGGGATGAAGCACTTTTTTGATAAAAGAAGGGTCCAGTCCCGGCGATGCGGCAACCGTATCGAACCCCTCCGTTGTGCGAAACACCCCGCGCCGCTCTCGAGTGTACAGCTGTTGTTCAATTGGCGGGGTCATGGAAGAACGCATCATCCCACTCTCCCCTCAATGTACTTCAGCTTGTACAGCAGCCAGAGGAATGGCTCATCGACACGGATTGGACTGACCACACCTTGCAGCTTCATATCCACCGGATTGCTTCCCAGCGCAGACACCGCAAAGTAAGCCGTATCCTTAAAGTACACATCCATCGTGCCTTTGAACGGACGGTCCACCTTCTCGATAAAACGCCGGATCTCCCCGTCGATATTCTCGAATTCGGTCAGGTCAAACCAGTCGCGGTGCACCATGTTGCGGAATACATTACTGTTGGATTTGATATAATCGCCCTCATCATCCTTGAGGGAATGCAGCATGTCACTTTTGGTGAGTACAACAGCTGTCGGAATATTCGTCTTGGCTTTGTCTTGGTACGCGATAAAGTCACCGAACATCGTTAACACCACATCACGCGGTTCATCGTATCTTGGCGTCCACTCGCCTGGCTCGTTGCCGAGGTTGATGCGGATTTTGTCCCGGATGGAACGAATCTGAAGCGGGTCCACCATGAACAGAATGCCTGCCGAGTTCTTGATATGCTGCCCGTGAAGTCCCAGATAGTCCTGCTCCACCATACCTTCACCAGCGACGTCAAAGAACACCAGTGTCAGCGGAGCTTTATCTTCATCCTTGAACACAAATTGGAAAATAAACGGCTCCTGCAGCTTCTCCTTCTGCGTTGAATCCAACAGATCGCCCCGCTCGAATAGCGGTTCTTCATAATCTGCACGGAACCGGCGGCTAATCTCCGCGTTCAGCGGCATGCAGGCCGCATCAAAATGATCGGCTGTGTAATGCTGCAATGTATGAATCAATGAAGTCATGTAGACGGATTTACCCACCTGGGATGCCCCAATAATGGAAATGATATTGCTTGGTGCTTTGCCTGCCGTGACAGGCAGCTCGTTATGGCACTGTGGACACAGCCGGCGCCGTGTAACCACACCGTAACGATCGTTCAGTCCCATCACAATGTTATCCGAATAGATGCGATGTTCCTCAGGTACATCATGCGGAGCCAGCACGGCCTCCATATCAAACACCGTATCCAGTCCAAACCGTTCGCGATATCGATTCAGCTTCGCATCTTCCCCAAGTGCGTAGTCCTCATCGTCGTCGCGATGATGTGCAGCACGGAACACAACCTCCTCCGGTGAAAACTTGCTGAAACAATACGGACATACGATATCGTAAAACAACGGCCGCTCTTCCGGCTGCTGTCTCTTCAAAAACCGACTAAAAAAGCTCATAGCCGCTCCCCTCCCCTGATCAGTTAGACAAAAAGCCTAACTATCTAGTCTGATATAAGCCTATAGGCGGCTCCATACTTTGGTCCGTCCGTGAAGAATAACCTCACGTAATCGTCCTTGGCTACCTCAACGGGTGGCATCTCATTTCTCCCGGGAGCAAAATCACTCACAAAAGGGTACACCGTGCCATCTTCCTTATTCAACGGAACCCCGCCTTGTTTGCGGACATAACAGAGTGCCTCCTTCGGAACAGGTGCTTCCGTTGTAACGGTCATCAGTACACTTTTTCGTTTCTGAAAAAAACCGCTCTTGTACCGGATGGAAAAGCGAATATCCGCCTTGCCTGCACTGGCAACGACCGTGTTGTCTCCATCACGCTGACGCACCAGAACTGGCCCGTCCTCCTGCATCTGACACACATACACTGTATAACGAATTGCACCAAAACCCGTGATTCGATCCATATATCCATTGCTCGCCTTATATTCTTCTTTTGTGTATAACTTCAGCTTGCCCTGTGCAGCCTGTTCCTCGGTACGATCATCACCCATCATATCGAGCTCCAGCCGTTCAACATATACAGCTTCCACGCTCTCTGGCCAGAGCCAGCGAAGTGTACACTGGCTCTCGTCCACTGCAAGTGTCAGTCTGCGAATCAGGGGCGCTGAAGGGTCTGCATCCGTAAAACGCATCTATCGCCTACCTCCAGACGTCAAAATCCTTTGCTGCGCGAATCTCTTGCCCGCTGACCGAATCCTTCCACCGAATTGGTTCCTCCACCAGCATCGCGACGCCCACGCGTCTTCCGCGGTGTATTCTCCTTGATCGGAATAATCCAGCTGAACAGGGTTAACACACCAGATAAGATGAGCATCGCTCCGAATCTTACAAATGTATCACCCACCGTTGATCCGTCCAGTCCCCATTCGAGCAGAAGTCCGGCCAATAAACCAGACACGGCACCACCAATTCCCAAACTGAGTGCGAGATGACGGTTATCAAATACAAGTCCTAGCGACACGCCCAGTGCGACACCAATCAACAGTAAGGCAGCCACTCGGAAAATAGCCAGATACGTACTGTGCTCCATCATGCCTGTACGTTCGGTCACCAGCGTTCGTTCATCAATCGTATCGTAAATTTGCTGGAATGCCAGATTAAGTCCACCGGAATCTGGTACATCATAGTACATACCGCCCGTCTGCTGTGCGATATGACGCAGCAAGTCGGTTCCGGAAGGGTCCACCAGACTCAGCCCCACCGTATTGACGGCGATCTGTTCATTTGCATACTCAGACAAAATGCCGGATGTGTCTGCATCACTGAATCCATCGGATAGCAGAATCGCTACCGTTCCGCGTTTCGGGTCCTGTTTGCCCTTAATCTGCTCCATCGCTTCCCGCAGCACTGCATCGAAATTAGTTCCGCCCGAGGTCGTCACGATGCCATCAATTTTGCTGTACACCTCATTTTTGGCAGCTTCGCTGTCCAACGGGGTGAACGGCTGAAGCAGCTCGGGTTGATCATCAAAGGTAATCACCGCCACCTGTTTATCGCTTTCCATTTGGCTAATCAGTGTTTTGGCCGCTTCAAAGCGACCGTTATCTGGGTCTGTCTTACTCATACTGCCCGAGTTATCGATCATCAGCACGATATCCTTGACTTGCTTCACACCGCCTGGGTTAATCTGATACAGCAATTGCAGGGCAAGTCCGACGACAAACAATAGCGCCAGCGTTGCCGGAACAAGCAGTTTCCAGGATAGTCCCAGATATCGCAGCTTCCAGGAAGCTCCGTTCAGCTTTGGCGAGATCATCTCTGCGAGTAAACAGAATAATCCCACGCTAAGCGCCAACACGCCAAAGTATAATCCCATCAGCAATAGACGGGGCATTTCCCCGAGCCACTGACGCAGCATGATTTCTCCAGCCGCAAAGCCCACAGCTCCGCCAATCAGGCTGAACAGGACCAGGAGAAGATTGATTTTTCGCTGCATGTTTGCATGCATCCTTTCCAAAACAGCCGATGAACGGCTGAATTAATACAAGATGGGTTGATGAAAAATGAACGTATAATGTACTGGACGGAAACAGATGGATCGATCTGTACCTCCCTTCCGTCCATATAAGATACAGCCTTATGTTTTAACGCATGGGTGACAGCTTCTCGGCCAGATCGGAGGGATGGAGCTCATAACCATTCTCCGTATACGAATCGTAATACACCCGACCATTGCGATACACCATCAGGTCTTCCAGATGGAAGCCTCCCATCAGATTCAGCTTCTCCACACCACTGCTTCGTTCTTCGTATACCACACCCAGCTTATAGATCCGTGACGTTTCTTCGGCATACGCCGCATAGTCCATGAAGGCACTATGGTGATCACCAAAGAAATATTTTTCTTCATAACGATGTTCCTGCGTATAGTCGAATACTCTTACCCGAACGACCGCCTGCTCCTCCAGTGTGCGATACAATCGGCGGAACAGATCATCACGGGTCAGTACATTTTTGTCCCCATAGGTAATTGTAACATTCGCCCGCAACAGCAATTCTTCTTCGAAAGGTACCCGGAGCGGTTCTGCTGTAAGCAGCATCACATGACATACCTCCATCAGACGTTGCAAGAGTCGCTCGTTTCCTTCTGTGGCAAGCCGGTTCATATCCCCCATATGGCGGTCCTCAAACCAGACATCCCGTCCACGCTTTGCCTCCAAATCTGCGATCAGCACTTCCGTCACTTTGCCGTAATACTCCATTACGTTCTGACCGATATATTCATCTGCAGCCGCTATGCTCTCTACCGCTGTCTCACGCAAAACACGTTCCAGCGTTGCCAGTGTCTCCGTTACACTCCGGCTGAACGTATGCAGTTGTTCCATCTCTGTGTCGTAGACACGAAGCAGCTGCAATTCATTCTCCAGACGCAGCAATTCAACTTTGGGCACATACACACGCTCCAGCAAACAATCGATCAGGTTGCGCACGTTCTGTTTGTCACGGAACAACGCCCGTTTGAACGACTGATCCTCTACCCGCTCCTGCTGACGCTGCTCAAGCAAGGCACGTGCAGATTCAAGTTGCACCGATTTATCACGAATCAGTCCAAGCAAAGCCTCACGCACGCTGCCGAACCCATTGTCACTCCAGGCAGCCCACTGAAAATAGCCAACCTCAGGATGCTCCGTGCGCGATTGCTCAGCCTTACGACGAAGGGAGTCTTCTGTGCTGCGCTGACGTACTCGTTCCTCCGCAAGACGGACCACATTATCACGGAAATACGCCTCTGCCCCATGCCCGAACAATGCTCTCTCCGCTTCACGCAGCGAGAGCGGCTTCAGATCGGTGAAGCTGACGTTATGCGTCATAATGCCGCTCATGCCGCTCACCAGATCCTCATCGGGAAGAATCCCTTCCACTTTACGTTCTACCGAAGCCCCATCCAGTCCGAAAAAGGCGAGCTTGTCCTTGATGCTCCAATCGGGTTCCTGCCGCATCCGTTCAAGCAAATAACGATACAGATGATACAACACCGCGAGTGCAATGGGTTTGTTCGGCCGTCTAATCTCGGCAAAACCTGCACTGGCATAACCATGCTGATCCGAGGTCGTACGGATGTTATTTTTGAACGACGTATTGTTATACGTGTTGGCCCCCGTGCTTGATACGGAACCTGAGCTATCTGCATCCTGCTTCCGATTCTTGAGCAGACAGATTCGGCAGATGATCTCGGCATTTTCGATCCACCCGCCGGGTACGCCGGTTCCCCGCTCGTTTTTGTCTGACAAAATATATACGAGATCGAATAACGGAGAAGCGGGATGTACAACCGGAATGGAGATACCGTCCTCCGTAACCAGCAGATTGCCACTGAACGTATAGTCCAGCCCCTGCATGTAATCCAGTTCCCGCAGAAAAGCGAGTCCCGCCGCACTTGCATATCCAAAGGAATCGACCTGCTCCATCTCGCTGACCAGCACATGCAAATCGGTCTGTACCGACTTGAAGGATTGAGCCAGTATCGTCTCGGTCAGCTTGGTAAGCTCAGGCAACAACACATTCAATGGATCATCTGCCCTG
>NZ_LGRP01000022.1:27774-86257 GCF_001636635.1 Paenibacillus sp. O199 | reverse complement strand
TTGACAGCTACTTCCGGCTGAGACCACGTTTTTTCTCCGCGATTACACACTACATGTGCGCACCGCTTAGCGTTGATTCTCCAGTCGGTGTGCTACATGCAACGTTGGGCCAACAAAGCGGTTCAGCGGGAATCCGCCAGCAATCGCTTTGGTCACGAAGGCTTTACCTTCACGAACAGCCTCTTTCACAGTAAGACCGCGCGCCAAACCTGCGGTAATTGCCGCAGATGTGGTGCAGCCTGCACCATGTGTATATCCGGAGCCAACAACATCGGCTTCAAACCATTCGTAGTTCGTTCCGTCATAGAGAAGATCCATTGCTTTACCCGGGTTAATAACGCCTCTGTCCTTGATCAGGACATGTTTCGCCCCATGATCATGAATGACAGCTGCCGCAGCTTCCATCTGCTCCTTGGAGCGGATCAGTCCACTTTTCGCGAGCTGCGATGCTTCAAACAGATTCGGGGTAACCAGATCAGCACCCGGCAACAGGAATTCGATCATTGCTTCTGTATTCTCAGGTTGCAGCACTTCGTCCGTACCTTTGCAGACCATTACCGGATCGATAACGATCTGTGGCAGTCCGCTCCGGCGGATGTGCTTCGCAACCAATTCAATGATGTCTACAGAACCCAGCATGCCCGTCTTCATTGCATCAAAGCCGATACCGTCCAGAACGGTGCGCAGTTGAGCTTCGACTACATTTAATTCCACAGGAAAAACCTGGTGATCCCACGTATCAGGCTCCATAGCCACAACAGTAGTCAGCACAGTCATGCCATACACACCAAGCTCCTGAAAAGTTTTCAAATCTGCTTGAATCCCAGCACCGCCGCTCGTATCCGAACCAGCGATTGTTAATGTTTTTGGAATCGTCATGGTAGTTGCATTCTCCTTCGTCCTTCAGTTGACATTATCCTATCCCTTGTACGAGCAGATGTCAATGGCATGTGAAGCCATACGGAGTATGGTTTCCAAAGGAATCAGTTCACATCTTTTGTCTCCAGACGAATCATGGACAGCGAAGCAATCCACAGTCCGATCGCCCCCAGTGTTAATGGAATGAAGACGATAGAGTTAATTGACACAGAAGGTCCATTAAATCCGGAACACACCACAAGTACAAGCAGAATGGATGATACCAGTGTGGTCGTGACCGAATGTTTGCGCATTCCGAAGAATAGAGGGATCAGAGCCATGGCCGCAGCGGACAAGGAACTAATCGTGTACTTCAGCAGCAGTACCAGTGCATCACTCATCGTCAACGTGTCGGGAATGAAGGAGTAGAATTGGTTTGTGATAACCAGCAAGGCTCCCATCAGCAGATCGGTAAACAAAATCATCATAAAGGTAAAAATAAAGATGATAATCAACTTGGCAGCAATGATTTTCTGGCGCTTGATCGGATAGGTAAACATGACGTTCATCGTTTTATTTCGATACTCACTAATAATCAGTTTCGCTATCAGCGCACCGCCCAAGATGATAAATACGGCTCTGGCGAACGTATCTATTAACATGAAGGAGACATGGTAATCAGCAAAAGTATAATCTTCTGCCCCTTGGTCGGTGAATCCTATCATGATGAGAAACAGGATAAGGACGAGATTGGCGATTCCTGCCGTTCTGAAATTTCGAGCAAACCGATGTTTGCGCAGTTCCAGCTGGATCAGTTTAAGCAACGTCCCCATCCCCTTTCATTAAGCTCATGAAGTGTTCTTCCAATGAATGAGCACGTTTGAAAATGGATTCAATCTCAACGCCATGCCCGATCAGCTTGCCTGTCAATTCCGATGGAGCAATGCCTGGATCATAGATACGTACGGTATGGTCATCGATCATTTTATAATTTTTCAACGCTAGCTGATGTTCCATCACATAGGTCGCTTTACGTGGGTCCAACGTTTGCAGCTCAATGTACTCGCTGTGGCTCCCACGAATGCTGTCCATGGATACTTCTTCAACCAGACGCCCATTTCGAATGACCCCAACGGTGTCTGCAACCTGCTCAATTTCCCCGAGGATATGGCTGGAGATCAACAAGGTAATGCGATACTGGGAGCTGAGACGTTTGAACAAATCGCGCATCTCCTTGATGCCTACGGGATCGAGCCCGTTAATCGGTTCATCCAGAATGAGCAGTTCCGGTGTTGTGATCAGCGCACGAGCGATGCCTAGACGCTGTTTCATCCCCAGAGAAAAGTCACGAACAGGCTTCTTGCCAGTATCCTTGAGACCTACATTTTCAATCATGTCGTTAATGACCTTTTTGTTATGAAACCCCATGTATTCACAATGGAGATCCAGATTTTCCTTGGCGGACAGATTATCGTAGAAAAAAGGATATTCAATGATGCTGCCCATTCGTTTCAGCAATTCATAAGAAGTAGGCGTGAGCTTTTCTCCAAACAATTCAATCTCGCCTACAGTCGGCTTCACGAGGTTGGTGAGCATCTTCATCATCGTCGTTTTCCCCGCACCATTCGGACCAAGAAACCCGTAAATCTCCCCTTGCTTGATACTCATATTGACGTTCGATACAACCTCTGCCCCTGCATACGTCTTAGTCACACCTATGGTCCGCGCAATATAGGTCATGTTCTTTATTCTCCTTTACGTTCGTCCCTGACGAGTTCTTATATCTGTATTGTAAAGAGAAAAGTCTTCTTTTTTATTAATCAAATCTTACAAAAACCTTAAGCTTATCGTGAAAGGTATAAATTGCGCCTAACAAGGTTTCAAAGAAACCGAAAATACAGTTCGTACAAAAGGTACGCTATGCAACTCAATACTTCCACCCATCCGCTCCACCAGCCGCTTCGTAATGGTCAGACCCAGACCACTTCCCTGATAGAGACGATTACGGGAATCCTCCAGCGTATACATACGTTCAAATACACGGCTGTGCTCCTGTTCAGGAATGCCCTTGCCTCGATCCCAGATGCTAAGTGTTACTTGTTCGCCTATTGAATACTCCAGTGAAAGGCCAAGCACCTTGCCATCTGCTCCATATTTCATGGCATTGGTGATCAAATTATCCAGCACACGGTCCAGTGCTTCCTCATTGCCTTTCACAAAGACATCGCTTTCCGGAATGGACAGCTCCACTTGCAGACCCAGATTCGTTAACATGTCATAAAAAGAGATCATCTTCAAGCGACACAATTCGCTTACATTGACCCTAGTCAGAGCAAGCTCGTTATCCCCCGACTCCAGCTTTGCCAGGTCAAAAAAGGAATGAATCAGACGCAGCACCTCCTGCGCTTTATCCTGGATTTTGCCAGTCATGATTACGCGTTCCTGATCGGTTAAGGAAGTGCTATGCAGCAGCGTTTCACTATAACCAAGCACAACCGTAAGCGGCGTCTTCAGATCATGTGAGATATTGGAGAGCATGTTGCGCATCTCCTTCTCCTGATTGGCATAACCCGCCTCAGCCCGATGTGCATGATCCAGCAGCTGATTCATGTCCTTAAGGAGCTGGCTTATCTGGGGGTCACTGTTAAAGACGAGCAGGCGTTCAAATGTGTTCTTATCTATAATAGAGGTCAATTTCTCATGTATGTAAGTTAGATGGGTACTACGTTTATGCAGCCTTACGCTTAATAGAATGACGATAAGAGCCAATATCCCGGTTGAAAAGGCAAAGATCAACGTCACGCCGGGTCCACCTCCAGCTTATAGCCGATACCCCACAATGTTTTAATATACCGGGGGTTGGAGGGGTCAACTTCCAGCTTCTCGCGCAGACGACGCATATGAACATTAATGATATTTTCGTCGCCATAATAATGATCATTCCAGACAGAGGCGTAGATTTGAGCCTTGGTAAATACTTTGCCAGGGTGGGTGATAAACATTTTGAGAATACCAAATTCCTTGGATGTAAGCTTTACAGGTATGCCATCACGCTCCACCTCATACGTTTCCGTATCGACCACAAGTCCGCCAATGTGAATGCGCTGTACCTTCGGAGCGACCACAGTTGCAGGCTGTGCGGTATAGTTGGCACGACGAATAGCCGCCTTGATCCGAGCTGTCAGCTCGATCAGCGAGAATGGTTTGCTCAAGTAATCATCAGCGCCGAATCCCAGGCCGAGGGCTTTGTCCACCTCTCCGTCCTTTGCAGACAGGATGAGCACAGGCACCAGACTGGTGGCACGGATGGTCTGAAGCACTTCCATACCATTTTTATGTGGCAGCATCAGATCGAGAATGACCAAGTCATAGCCTGACGGTGATTGGCTGAATTGACGTTCCGCCTCCAGTCCGTCATATGCATAAGAGACGTCATAGCCCTCTTTTTCCAAATAAGGACCGACCATTTCACTAATTGAGCGATCATCTTCAACAAGCAGCAAGCGATAACTTGACACGCTATTCCCTCCAACTTGAACGTTTTCCTTTATTACCTCACAGTTTGCATCAATTGGCAATGAAATACGAAAAACCCGGCAGGTTCGCCACTTCATGTTTCAAAGTGAACCTCCTGCCAGGTCTCATTTACAACCTTATACCGTCTCGCTTCGTATCCAGCACAGTCCAATCGTGCCCGCACCTGCATGAATTCCGACCACAGGGATAAAAGGCATAATTTCCGTCTTCAAGCGGGGAAGCAAATCTGCAATCTGCTGTTTGATTGTAACGGCTTCTTCCTGATTGTTCGCGTGCATGATACATACATGCTTCACTTTCCCCATATCCACCTTGAGCACATCCAGCATACGCTGTTTGGCCCGTTTGAACGTACGAATTTTCTCATTCACAACCACTTTGCCCTCTTCGAATCGAAGCAGCAGATGAATTTTCAACAATTGGCTAAGAATAAGCTGGGTTCCCGACACACGTCCACTGCGGTGAAGATGCTGAAGACTGGCCGGAATGAGGTAAAAGGACATGTTATCTATCATCTGTTCGATGTGAAGTTTGATCTCGGCAGCTGTATGGCCTTGCTTCTGCCATTCCAGTCCTTGCAAAATCATCTCCCGCAACGGATAAGCGCCTGCTCTGGAATCGATGGCGGTAACCGTCACACCTGCGATTTCGGCAGCCTGCATCGATGTGTGCAGCGTACCGCTAAGCGCAGTGGAGCAATGAATGGTAATGATCTCATCGTACTTACCTTTCAACGACTCATACAGTTCAATAAATTCACCAATCGGCGGCTGTGAGCTGCTTGCGCGTGAAGCCCCATCCAGTTTCTCATAGAATAATTCCGACGAGATGTCTTCTGTCTCTCGATAACATTCCTCTCCAAAAACGATGCGAAGAGGTACGATGTACACATGATTCTGCTCAGCAAATAGCGGATCGAGTGTGCTCGTACTGTCCGTGACCCATGCAATTTTACTCATGCCAACCTTCTCTCTTGCCGGATTGTTGAAGCTGTATCCTCAATCGTCAGGCACATGCCCGGCGGATTATTTAAAATTTGAATAGTTCATATTGTAAACGTTTGCGTCTTTGCCCCCCAATTATAAAGGAACGGACAAACCACTGTCTTGTGGCGCATTGTTGAACAGCCTCATTTCTTCCGGTATATGCCAAAAAAATGTCTTGCCTGTGAAGGAATAAATTGGTATGCTGTTGTCCTTCTCTCTTTTTCGCCTTGACTGAAGTGAACGGAACCGCCGTTCAACCAACTTATCGGAGGTGTCACATGCTTTATTTCACTCTGGCTTCCAAAGCCTACTCCCGGAACCTGCAATACCGCGGGGCCCACATGGTACATAACCTGGCAAGCGCCATGTTCGGTTACATGTATGCCTGTCTCTGGATTGGTATCGGGGCCGACCACTCTCTCGGAGAATACGGGACACAGGGGATGGTCAGTTACATTGCGTTTACGCAATCCTCTCTCTGGATCTCGGGTTTTCTCACCAATGGACTTGGTATTCCACTCACGGTCAGGACAGGGCAGATCGCGCTTGATCTCATGAGGCCGGTTCATCTGTTCACCCACCTGATGGCACGTGAATGGGGGCAGATTGCCTACCAGTTCGTGTACAAAAGCATTCCAATTTACCTACTCTTCTCCATCGTATTTTCTCTGCAATGGCCCTCAGAAGCTTCAACCCTGTTATTTGCCGCAATTGGTCTTGCCGGCGCATCCTATTTATCCATCTGTATGAATTACATTATTGGCGCCACCGCGATGTGGACTACGGAGTCCTCCTGGCTGCATTGGGGCAATCACGCCATGATGAATCTGCTTGCTGGTTTCTTCATTCCGCTGGAATGGCTGCCAGACTGGTTGGAACGAATTGCCTGGTTATCTCCCTATCCTTTCCTGCTCTATGTCCCGACCCGAATCTATCTGGGTTATGAAAATGGCTCCTTGTTATGGGGAACCTTGATTTGGTGCGTCCTCATGACATTCGTCTGTCTGGCGATCACCCAGGTATTGCGCCGTAAAGTGGAGGTGCAGGGCGGATGAAAACAACTTCCTGGCTCACTTTATATAAAATGCTCATTCGAACAAGCATCCGCAGTCGGATGCAATACAAGTTCAATTTTGTCATGGCCTCCGTTCTGGCCGCATTGATTCAAATCTCCGAGTTTCTGATGGTTGCTCTGGTGCTGCACAAATTCGGAGCCATTAAAGGCTGGTCCCTTCATGAAATTGGTTACCTCTTCGCGATCATGACCCTATCCAAGACACTGTATCGAACGTTTGGCAACGAAGTGCATCATCTGGAAAAGTATCTGGTCGGCGGCGAACTCGATCAACTGTTAACCCGTCCGATGCCCGTGTTGCTGGCCTTACTGCCACAAAATTTCCGGATCATGGCTGGTGAAGTGTTACAAGGCGGTTTTATTCTCTGTTGGTCTCTGGCAGGCATGATGCATAGCGGACAGATCGGTTGGACTGTCATCCCCTTCTCACTGCTCGTCATCTTGACCGGTGCCATCATTCTTTTTTCGATTGGGCTTGCCACGGCAACGCTTGGATTCTGGACCACACGCATTGAGGAATTGCAGACGATCACCGAGGATGCGGCGCGTACGGCTGCCCAATATCCGCTGACGTTGTATCCCAAATGGATGTCTGGCATTCTGCTGACCGTAATCCCGGTGGGTTTCGTTAACTATGTTCCGTCACTTTATTTGCTTCGCGGCGAACTAGGTGCGTGGGTTCTTGGTGCCATTATTGTTGTAGCCTTCCTGAGTCTGGCCGCAAGTCTGCGTTTCTGGAAATTCGGTTTAACCAAATATCAAAGTACAGGTAGCTAAGGAGGAGAATATCGTCATGACTATGATTACAGCGCGGCATCTGCAAAAGGAATTCAAAACCCCTGTGGTTCGCGAGGGCCGGTTCTCCGGGCTTCGCACCTTGTTTTCACGTGAGTATCTGTCCAAGGAAGCGGTTCGAGACATTAGCTTTGATATTGGCAAAGGAGAATTTGTTGGATATATCGGCCCCAATGGGGCTGGCAAATCCACCACGATCAAAATGCTGACGGGCATCCTTCATCCGACCTCGGGTGAGGTGTTGCTCGGTGGTATGAATCCACACCAGGAAAGACGCCGCACGGTTGGACGTCTCGGTGTTGTGTTCGGACAGCGCAGCCAGCTCTGGTGGGACCTGCCCGTGAAGGATTCGTATGATATTCTGGCCGAGATGTACGGAGTTCGTGCGGAGGACAAAACGAAACGATTGGCCCAGTTCGCCGAGCTGCTGGATCTGGAATCGTTCTGGGCTACGCCTGTCCGCAAGCTCTCGCTTGGACAGCGAATGCGTGCCGACCTGGCAGCTTCCATGCTGCATGACCCGGAATTGCTTTTTCTCGATGAGCCGACGATTGGACTGGATGTGAACGCAAAGCGGAACATACGTCAATTTCTTCGTACGTTAAATGAAGAGTTTGGCAAAACGATTTTGCTGACCACTCATGACATGGACGACATTGAGCAGCTATGCAGTCGGGTGATGGTGATCAATCACGGTCAACTTACGTATGATGGCTCCATCCCCTCTCTGCGCGAAACCATCGGTCTGCCAACGATTATTCGAGTGACGTATCGCGGTTCGTATCATATCCCGGATGCTATATCAACCACCATTCAGATCACAGGGGCAGAGGGCAAGATCGTCACTGTCGAGGTAAATCGAAAAGAGTGGAGCACGATGGACATTCTGAAGCAGCTCGAACAATGGGGCGAGATAGAGGATGTCGAGATGAAAGAACCGGATTTCGAGGATATTATTCATCGAGTGTACTGACTGGCCTATTTTATTCAGAACTGGATGAGGGCCTGTTCAAATGCCGTTACATGCGGGAAGGACATGACGTACTGTAATAGCGGAGGTGAAGTGTCATGCTTGTTACCAAACACACACTTGCTGCATCCAGTGCACACGCCACTCCCTATTACCTCGTTCGAGGCACGAAGCCCGGACCCGTCATCATGATTACATCGGGCATTCACGGAAATGAAACCGCGAGCATGGCCGCTGCGCAGAAGCTGGCTAATGATTGCATGGCAGGGCGGCGACACGTGGCTCGTGGACTCCTCATTATTATTCCACGAGTGAATCAAAAGGCTTATCGAAACAACAGCCGAGGAAAACCTGATTTAAATCGCACCTTCCCACGGCATATTTCTGGCAAAGCCAAACATCCGCTTGCTTCCGCTGTCTTTCGGCTTGCCCGTCAATATGGACCTGCCTGGTGGCTGGACCTACATGAAGCCAATGGATTATCCCAACGCAGCTCACGGGTACTGGGACAAACCTTGATTACCAATCCGGGCAGCAAGGCTGTTCCGGTATGCAAACGAATTATAGGGCGAATGAATCGTTCGATTCCCATTCGTGACAGGTACTTCAATTTGAAGCAGCACGAGTTGCCCGGTTCAGCACGAACAGCCGCAGCTCGCCTGCTTCAAGCTCGCTCGGTTACCGTAGAGACTTGCTGGAGTCTGAACCGATCAGACCGGATCAAGTATCAGACAGAAATTGTGGACCATTTCCTGCGCGAAGCAGGCCTGTTTTGAATTGCTTGAATCGTTATGAAGAGCCGGAAACATAAAAGACACCTTCAAAGATATCTCTCACGCCAAACGCGTCAGGGATGATCTATGAAGGTGTTTATTGGTTACAGGGTTATCTTATGAATTGCCATCTTCCTTGTTGATCCGGAAAGATTCAATGTAATTGTGAATATCATGCTCTGGCGTCAGGAGCAACCCGGCAAGAAGTGTCTGCATCTGCTGCAGGTTATCGATATGCGACTGAATCTCTTCAATTCGGTCACGTACAAGTGTTTTAAGTGCTTCACTCTCCATGTCCTCTTGACTAAGCAGCTGTAACGTATCCTGTATTTCTTTTAAAGAATAACCCAGCGATTGAGCATCCTTAATGAATTTGACCTTAACCAGATAATCCTCGGTATACACACGATATCCGTTGGACGAACGACGGGGAGCAGGCAGAATTCCACTGTCCTCGTAGTACCGGAGCGTTGCCATGCTCACACCCGTACGTTTGGCTAACTCTCCTCTTGTCATGGTTTTCATGCTACTCCTCCATCCATCTCCGAGTTATTCCGCCTGATTGCTCCGCAGCTTGGTATACTTGTTATCATAAGTGGCCTCGGGAAAACGGTCTGACGACCCTTCCAGCAAAGGCTGCTGCTCTTCTCCCTTCAAGTAACGGTCAAAGAAGGCCAATGTATATGATCTTGTAATGTCCACATTATGCTCTGGTGTTATGCCTTTGGCAAACAGTTTAGGTGAAATTAACGGAATATCCGTGAAACTCTGATGGAAGAAATGATCCACGGTCAAGTAATACGTATCATTGAGACTGCTTGTCATCACCCGATCCAAATCCGTTTCAAACTCAGGATAAAACACTTTATCCTTGGCAGTGGCGTTCGGGTCAAAACTTTTGGCTGTTCCACCTGACATGATATACATAAACGGCTGTTTCAAGGCTGTAGTGGATACACTCCCCCAGAATCCGCCTTCCAAACTGACTCCTGCTTTGAAACGGCTATCCTGCGCTAGTGCTTCCGCTGTTGTCGCACCACCATAAGAGTGACCAAAGATACCGACATGATCCAGATCAAGCTTGCCTTCGAGCAGTTGATTCGGATCATGTTTATTCCACTGGGTGAGCGTATCCAGTACAAAGCTTGCGTCAGCTGCACGAATGCCAACACCTTCTATATTATGTTGATACACTTCCTCTGACGTTAGGTCTTCAGGATCCGGCTCATAAGAAGCAACATGTCCATCCGGGAATGTCACTTGAGCTGAGGTATACGGATGGTCGATCCCAACAACAATGTAGCCGTGGCTTACCAGTTCCTCAATCGCGGTCATACTTTGAAAGCGTGCAGAGCGTATTCCAGGTGAAAACAGCAATACTGGATACTTGCTCTGTGCGGCAGACACCTCAGCGCCTTTGACCACATGCGTGGGAATCGTATCAAGATAACTGAACACCACCGGTGGAATGCCAAATACGAGACTGATCGCCTCTCCCAACTCGGCAGGATAATGCTCTAGCGGTAATCCTTTGGCTGTTTCCTGATCTACAGGATACCAGACATTAATCATAAGTTCTCGCTTATCACCCGCTTCAGCCGTCTTGGTCTCTTCCCGAGATTCATCCGTTAACTGCTGCGAATAGGTGCCTATGGCGAATGAACCTGTCGGTTCAGGCATCGTGAATGCAGGGAAAAGCGACGTTAGCACCATTGAACCTGCACTGAGAGCCAGCACCAGAATAGATGCCAAGATGGTTTTGAACCACGAACGACGTTTCGGTTTTTGTATGTTCTGCATATTGCGTCCGGACTTCCACAGTTGAATCGCCAATACAGTCAGTAAAACAAGGGCTACGATATAGGTGGGCAACAGCTGCACACGAAAACGATCGATTACCCCATGCAATAGAATAACCAGTGCCAATGCCGACAACGTACCTACTTTCACTGCCCGACGTTTGGGAGCCATCAACATGACGACTGCGCTAATAACCGTCACAATGACCAAAATCCATTCCAAAATTCTCATCGTTCTTACCTCCAACATGTTGTAATACATCAAGGATAAACCTTGAAGTATACTTCAAGGTCAAGGTATAAAAACGAGAAATTTACAATCACGAATTACACATGCAAAAACCCGATAAATGACGCGGCCGGAAGTGGCTTGTACGTAAACATTATCGGGCTGTATTCATCGATTTATTCTTCCACAGTTACCTTCGTTCGAGGCATGGTGTGCATTGCACCAGCAGTAACATGGACCTGTACGATATAGACTCCGGATTGCTCAAACGCGTAGCTTGCTTCGTACAATCCTTCACCTGCTGATTTCGCGGTGATGGCCCCCTTGGCTTCAAGCTCTTCTGCACTCATCATGCCTTGTTCCAGAGATGGTGCCTCGGGTTCATCCTGTTCATTCCAGATCTGAAACTGTACACGGTCCGCATCATTCACAGGCTGCCCCCCTTGTGTAAGCTGGATCTGCAAGGAAACATTTTCCTTAATGGACACCTTGTCCGGTACCATGAGCTTCACCTTGATCATCTCCGGCATCTCACCTGACTGGAGCTGCTTCTGTTCCGAACACCCCACGATCAGGAGGATCAGAATGATGAAGGGCATGAACCAACGGACTTGTCCGCTCATCAATCATCTGTCCTTTCTTATAAAGAAGATTTTGGTGTTTTGCCAATTCCCCACAGCATAACAATAATGATGATAAATGCGATCAGTGCAAGTAACGGAATCGTGATAAAACCAAACCAGTTCAAATAATCGGTATAACACGGAATTTGTCCGCATGCCACTGAACTACCTGTAGCCGAGTAGATACGCTGAATTGTAACATGATATAACGAGATTCCGCCTCCGATGAAACTAAGCGGAAGAACATATTTGGTAATGCCCACGTCATCCTTGAAGTAGGCAATGCCCAGTAAAATCGTTAACGGATACATGAAGATCCGTTGGAACCAGCACAGATCACAGGGGATGTATCCCTTAATCTCACTAAAATAAAGGCTGCCCCCAGTCGCAATGACTGATACGGCCCAGGCAATAAACAGACGAGTATCAATATGTTTTGCCCGTCGCTCAGGCTTTGAAGCTGTGTCCATCCGCTTGAACCCCCTTTTCTTGTTTGATCATACCGAATAATAATACAACATACATGACTCCAACGGGCTAGTGAATCCGATTATGTACAGTCCACCACCGTACCGTGATCAATTATACGTTACGGCGAGGTTGCTGGCTCCCTCAATTATACCAAATTTTTGAATATTTTGATGTGGCCTTTTTGCGTCCATGTGATGCAGATTGGATTGCAGGTTCACCAAGTAAGATGAAGGTAAAGGCGCTGAAATGAAAACGAAAAAAGCTGCCGTATGGGGCAGCTTTTTTCGTTCTTCTTTTTATAAATAGTGATTACATGGATTTAGTCAGTGTGATGGAGCCATCTTTTTGCGCCCATTTTACATCCCAGCCAAGAAGCTCAGCGATGAAACGCAGTGGCACTTGTGTACGTCCATCTTTGTTAACAAAGACTGTTGCGCCCACATTTTTCTTCATGCCGTTCACTTCCATAACATTGTTGTTCACCCAGAACTTCAGTGTATCATTGCCAGCCATTACAGTTACTTGTTGTGCTTTTTTATCCCATTTCACGGTTGCACCAATTCCTTCGCTCAAGAAGCGCAATGGAATGTAGGTTGTGTTTTTCCAGAGCATTGGCGTGGTGTCCATGTTGGTTGTTTTGTCATTGATTTTCAGCGTTTTGCTGTTCAGCTGCATCCATACAGTTGTTGTCTCTGTTTCAGGCATTGTCGGTGTAGTGGGTTGCTCTTGGAATTTATCATTGAATTGCGTGACAATTGCATTACCCAAGGCTTGACCTACACCAAACATAACTTTGAATCCTTCACGGTTGGTCGTGTACGAACCTCCGTAGTTAGCCGCAGCGTACTGATCCAATACTTGTTGTACTTGCTTCTCATGTGTAGTCAATGCTTGCTGTCCGGCAGCTTTTGGCAAGTTACCCGCTGTTGCGGAATCCAGGAATGTCGCGAACTCCGTTGTGAATCCGTCAATACGTTTCTCGACAGCTGCACGAGCGGTTGCATCATTGTTTTTAACGGCTGTTACATAGTCGCTTTGTGCATTCACGTGGTTGGTTACCCAAATTTTCTCGAACGCATTGGCACCGTCATTACCGTAAATGGAAGCGATCGCTGCTTTGAAATCCGCTGTGTTTCCAGCTTCAGCTGTAACCAGTGCATTGGATGCTGCTGTGCGGCCATCATATTGTTCTTGCATCTGCAGAGCCGACAGAGCGAAGTGCTCGGAAGCCAAGTGGTTCAGTGCAGATCTCAGATCAGCTGCTGGTGTGTCCGCTTTGCTGTTCTCGAATTTCTCAGGCATTTGTGTTGTGATTGCTGTGGAAAGTGCTTTACTCACGTCGAACATTTCTTTGAAACCTTCACGGTAAGCTTTGTATGCATCTGTATAGTCACCTGCTACATATTCATCAAATACTTTTTGCACGAGATCTTCATGTACTTTCAAAGCATTTTTAGCTGCCGCTTTTGGCAATTTGCCTTCCGTTGCGGTGCTGAGGAATGTAGAGAATTCTTCTACAAAACCGTTAATATTATTCTGTGCCTGTTTGATTCCAGCCTGGTTACCCATCTTAGTTGCTTTCACAAGATCATCTGTATATTTGTTATGAGCGCGGAAGATACGTTCGAATTCTTTGGCTCCTGCATCACCGTAAAGGGAAGCGATTGCCGGCTGCATATCCAATGCATTTTGGTCGAGTGCTTTGTAAGCTGCGTCTGCATCTTTTGCTCCGTCATATGCCTTCGCCATTGCGGTTACTGCGAGTGCAAAGTGTTCGGATAACAGGTGATCCAGGCTCGCTCTCAGGTCAGCAGCAGGTGTATTAACACTTGCCTTCATTGTAGTCATTGGTGTCTGTGGTGCTGCAGCAGCCCCGGCGATTCCTGGCATTAATAACGTCAAGCTCAGCATGGGTGCGATAAATTTCTTCATTTTCATTTTCATTACGTGTTCACTCCTCGGTTAGTTTTGTTTATCCTTTGTTTCCTCGTCGTCGTCTTCATAGGGTGTAACGCAGGGTTCTTCAATCTGGATCACCTTTCTGGGCAAAAAAAATTGCATCCTCCGTCCAGGAAAGCCGCAAATACGCGCCACAACAAGGTTTATCTCAAATTTAAAATTTTAAAATTACAGTGATTCGCTCCATTCAGCACTGCATACATACTGTAAGTGAAGGACTTTATTTTCCTTAATTTATCAATAATAAGCTTACATCCAAGGTAAACTTGAAGTACAATGAACAGAACGATTGATTTCAATGAAGGAGGTTCATCGCATGACATTGCTGCCCTATATTTTAATTATTGGCATTGCCCTGTTCGGTGGAATTGCTACCATGATCATCGGGAATTCGAAAGCGAATCAGACCAGCAACCCCGAATATGATCGCAGGACCAAGCAAAATCTGAGCAAACTTACTTATGTATACGTTGGTGCCATCGTTCTCGGCATAGGCGGTTTCGTCCTGTATTTAGTGAACTGAATAGCGCTTACTCTCAGCAAAGTACATGTCTGAACTTTTCGAGTAATTTTAAAATTTCGTTGTACATATGGGATGGTTTGGCGAACCATTCCCCTCTCTCTTATGATGGCCAAGAGTCCACGTATCACCCACAAATGAATTTGTTCATAAAGACTTTTCCTGCTGAAAAACTTACCTTCCTGCGTGTATCCCTGCTCAAAATCATCTACATTCTCTCCCATTTCTCTCTCCTTGCTTCTCCAACATCTATAATGTGAATGCTCTCCTCTGTAAATAACAAATTCCAAATGCCAAGATCCTTACACATGTTTACAAGTTGGAGATAATTCAGAATTATTCTGGATATGTTCAGCGGGTAATATAAAGCCATAAGGACAGCAAGCCATTTAAAAAAACACAATATATAAGTTGAATCTGACTTTTACACCATAACGGAGAGGGCAGAACCAATCTGAAGAAGCGTAGCGTTCGCCTTTATCCCCGGATTTCCCCTTATAAAAGGATTCAAGAAAATCTGGGGATAAGAGCGATCGGAAGTTGGTACTGCACTCGGAGTGGTAAGGTGTAAATCCCCCAAATCAACTTATATAAACTAAAGGAGAGTTATACACATGAAGAAAAACTTCAAGAAATCCGCAGCAACGATGATGGTACTGGGCATGACATTAACAGGAGCAACGGGCGTATTCGCAGGTACTCAACTGGAGAAGATCTCGGCATATCTCAACCACGGGATCAGCTTCAATGTAGACGGTGCGGCATACTCACCAACGGATGGCAATGGCAAGAAACTGGCTCCAATCACTTACAACAATTCAACTTATCTGCCTGTACGTGCCATTGCTGATGCGCTGCATGTACCTGTATCGTATGACGGTAAAAAAGGACAGGTGATCATCGGCGAAGCTACAAGCAATCCTTCTACATTGAGCAATGTGAGCTATAGCGCAGCGCAAAAAGAAGCCATTCAAAAGGCGTTTGCACAGTTCGACGGCTTCGAGACAGCATACGCTCCTCAACAGATGATTGCAGGTGATACGTTCAAAAGTGTAGGTGCTGGCGGCGATGGAGTAAGCTTTACTTTTAATCATATGAAAGTGGATGTGTCTCCAAGAGACTATTCGGACGGTTACAATAGCAAAGACGTAAAACTGTCCAATGGTGTCACAGCCAAATGGTACACACCCGATCAAACGGGTATGCTCACGTTCAAACTGGATGATCGTTATGTCACAATAAGCTCACCTGACCATAAGCTGTCTCAGGCTCAGTTGCAGCAAGTGGCTGTATCTGTGCAAAAGGTTCAAGGCAATGATCAGGGCATTACGGGCTTCGCTGATGTGAAATATACCCAAGAACAGTCAGCCGCCATCCGCAAAGCCTTTGCGAAATTCCAAGGATTCGAGACTGCTTACGCACCACAACACATGATTGCCGGAGATTCATTCAAAAACGTAGCTGCTGGCGGCGATGGTGTAAACTTTGTCTTCAATCACATGAATGTCACTGTGTCGCCTAAAGACTATTCCTTCAGCTATGACGGCAAAAATGTTAAACTGCCAAACGGTGTTACCGCCAAATGGTACACACCGGATCAAACCGACATGCTGACATTCAAACTGGATGATCGCTATGTAACCCTTAGCTCGGCAAATAATGGGTTGACTCATACACAGCTGGAGCAAATGGCTGTATCTGTGCAAAAAGTGAAATAAAGGCTAATTATTAGAAAATCAACTAACATAAAAATAAATATTTATATCAAGACACATTGAAGTTCTCTATAAACAAGTGAGACTTCGATGTGTTTTTTTCTTATGTAAAAATCATCTGTACGGTCAGACAACAAATTTCATTATATTGATCCAATAAATGCCCAGAAGCACAGCTATATAAAATTTCAGCTGTACTTCTGAGCATCTAGGATTAGAAATTATTTTTGTCAAAAGGGCCTGGAAGTTTCAAAGTGTAGACAAGTGTAGATTCATCTTCCTTCGTTGGTATAATCATGGTCAGAACACCATCTTGTAACGCCTGCTCTGGAATCTTTTCCGTACTGATTCCCCACCTCGCTTCTGGCATGTCCGTTATGGAAAACGTCCCAAGCACCTTGGTATAGTCCTGATTGGTAAACAACACTCTAGTTAGATCCATGTAATGGAGAGTAGAAGTTGATAAAGTCAAAGTTCGGTCAAAATTCAGAACCACACCGTTAATACGATCCGGTTCAGATGATTCCAATGAATTTGTATTGATCTGATCCAACTTGTACATATCCCCTACTCTTTCCATTCGCCGGGCACTCGCATGAAAAGCAAGGTTTTCTGGTGTCATGACTGTACTCGTATTACGCTCATCATCACTAATTAATAATTCTTTGTTACTCCAGTAAGCCTTCGTTTCAGACACTTTGAGCCCCAAATCCTTGTTCCATTGTCCCAAAGGAATAAAGGTCTGGTTATAGAGTGTCAGCAATTTACTTGAGGATCGAGCCACACTGGAAGAACGCTGTCCACGACTGAATGTGATTTGGTCCTTACCCAATACATATTGAATATGAAAAGCCTTGGCAAATTCCTCTAGAGGAACATAATGTTGCCCCTCCAAATAAAATGAAGGTTGTCCCTTATAATTCAATACTCCCTCTCCGGACTTGATGGCTACGGGTTGTAAAGGAAAGAATATGCCAGAAAATTGAAATGAATCCCAGTAGCCCTTCCATTCTCGGTATGTATCATATTGCAGTTTCAGATGTTTATTCTCTGAAATGATATATAGAGAGGGAGGAAATGAACCTGGAGCTGAAAAATACTGTTCAATAATGTATTCATCCTCTGTTATCCACTGAACACCCTCTGTGCGAGCACGATAGGGAGAATCATAAGTTCGAATCAGTTTGAGGGTCTTTAGGTCATATAAATGAACCGTGGACGATTCCATCTTACTATCCAGTCCATTCTCAGTAACCAGTATCAGCGTTTTTCTTTCTGGTGAGACAGACGTATGAACATAGCCAATACGATCTTTCAGAAGTGTTATTTTCTTTCCATTCTTGGTCGCAACAACAGTCCAATCGGATTTGCGGTCTCTTGTGTTGGTTTGTGAGATATTCAGATTAACATCTGTACTTGCCTGAAAAGCTTTGGTAGACAGCCCTGTCTTTATGTCATGCTTCATCCAAAGCTGTTTCACCTTGGCTGTCTTTCCTTTGGCACCACCATATTCAATATAGTTACATTGGTACTTACTTGTGCAATATACACCAACGTTACGGGTTTGCGGGAGTGGTGAGATGGCATAATCCGTATCGGTAAAATCCTTCTCAAGCAAAATTTGCCCGCCAGTATATACCTTGTTGCCTGTAGTCATGGAATAGTATATTGGTTTATGTTCTTCTTTTACATAAAGCGTATAAAATATCCCTAATTGTGGCTCCAAGTAAATTCTATTTTCACCTTCATGTACCTTGCGAAGAGAGTTGCTACTGTAATCATACTCATATAAGACGTAATAATATTGATTGTTATCCGTAGCATAGTAAGTTATGTAACCCTTTAAGCCTAGTGGTGTATCGGAAACAATTGTATCAGAATGCCCTGAAGTTATCGTTGAGCCCGTATAAATTTGGGGGAGAACTGCATTCTCGGTAAAGTGATATTCATTCACCTTTCTTTCACCTGTATCAAAACTCGTTCGGATGGTTTCTACAACAACCTCATGTTCTCTGATCGCAAAATTAATGCTGTGCCTCACACGTTCCTTTAAAGAAGTGCTTGCGGATTGCGTGCTTTGCTTATTGGTTCCAGGGTTAGAAGCTGCAACTGTTAGTCCGGGTAAGGAAAAAAGCATAACGCAAGCCAACACAGTAACTAAACAAATAGATATTCTGGACATACTTAACTCCTTCTCTAGTAATGTATATTTTATGTGACCTGTTAAGTATAGAACTTCCGACCTAAACATTCATTACATTTACTTCCAGTTCGCAGTCGAAGATCTATTTTTTAATAACGTTTACACCTCCAAATCGTTTAAACGAATCACTCTCCGATAGTTCATATAATCGATCATATCTTCCCAGTCCAATTCCCCTGCATTACCATCACGATAGTATACAGCTGCAGCGGGTAGAAACCCAACCAATGGCCCATTGCCGCCACATATCATCGCGCCACCGTCGCCACCTTTGGGCATCATGTTTCCAGACGCATCAAGCGTAAGCTCATAGTTATAGGGATCTCCAGCAAACTGGACGCCAAAAAAGTTGGGCAGCTCCAGATCATACGGACGGTCATTCTCAACTACTAGAGAAGGGTCCGGCTCTGCCGATTCATCCACAATTCCCTCCACCTCTTCGAGGCTTCCAAAATGCTTCAATTTCATCGTGTAGTCGAAGCTGTCTCCCCATGGAAATAACGTACGGCAGCCCCCTCCATACAGATACTCCCACTCATCTTCAGTAAGCAAACCAAAACCCGCTTTTGCTTCTTCATTGATTAAATACTCCAACGTCAAATCTTCATTGAACCAAAATACCTGTACTGCCTCACCTTGACGAACCAGACGGAACTCTTGATGCAGTTCATACTGGTTCAGATCGGACAACTTAAACTTCTCCAACTCTTCTGCAAAATAGGCACTCTCTTGCGCCATCGCTTCAGCTTCCGTCACTTCAATCCAGCCAAGTGAATGGTTCCTGCACTCCACCAGCATGGGAGCCATGTGCACTTCCCTAACCGGAGACATCTGGCTGCTTAAGAAAAAATCCACATCCTCCACGCCGTACTCACTGACCGTCTCCAGCAAATCTGAGGAAGTTTCCTCGTTCATCCCCTCCTGCCAGCGATCCCAGCCGAGTGTCACCCGATCACCAGGCACAAACACAAATCTCTGCTCATCATACGAAAATACACCTGTCTCGATTCGCTGACCGAATCGTTCAAATGTCTCCAAGCCTTCATACTTCATACCTGTAGGAAAATGACTGACCATCACACGCAACAATTCCTCTTTTTCCTGAGCAGACAGCCCTTTCCATGCATCTCGATTCAATGGCCCCATATACTCATCCACCTTTACTTGTATCCCTATACATTAACCTTTATAAAGCCCTAACGGGCCTTTCCTTATTTCCCTGCGGCCTTTAACAGTTCTAACAGCAATTCTTTCCGTCTTCCCTCAGCCTTGCGTGCCAGCGTTGCAAGCTTCTCTACCTTGCCCCAGATCGGATACAACACATGCTCCACTTCATAGGTTTCCATTCCTTGCAGCGATTGGACCAGAAGTTCAAGCTTCTCCTCATCCTCCAACTCTGGCTGAATCTTCAGCTTCAGGGAATCCGTAGAGCGACGCAGGCAGGTAACTAATGCAGGTATGGAACTGGCCGTTACACCATGTGTCTCAGCAAAGGCAACGGTGAATTTATCCTGTACCAACTGGTGCTCATCATCCACTTCACCCATGTAATATTCAACCAACGGGAAATACCGCTCATCTGCCAATCCAAGTCCGAAGGTTGCATAACTGCCGGGCATACAGTTCTTTTCACCCTCTGTATCCGCATAAAATTCGAACTCTTCGATCGCTGCACGTGCATACTCTTCAAGTAGCGGACGCAGCTCCGGGTACTCCAGTGCGTTTGCGAAAAATCGATGGGTATCCGACTTCGCAAGCCCTTTAATCGGCAGATACTGCTTCACGCTGGATTTGAGCTTGATCTTGTAACTTTTGGGGAAGCCCTGCTTCAGCAAACGGGTGATAAAACCAAGGGCCTGTTTGTAGGCAGCTACTTCTTCCTTGCGAATGATGATAGTAATGATCGAGAACACATCGTTGGCTGTGCATTCCATCTGCTCATTTTTCACATGAATATCTTCCTTGGCATAGGTTCCGCTACCTTCCGTCATCATACGAACCGCACGGCTACTACCCAATTGTTTGGCCAGTTCCAAGAAAGTAAGGCCTTTCGGTTTACTGTAACTAGGCTCATAACGAAGAATCATCACGGCTGCATACAGCAGCAGATCGATAGGCTGTGCCACCTGCTGCCCATGCTCAATCTTTGGCTGGTCCTCCTCCAAAGAAGCACCTGGCTTAAGTGTATATACATTGGCGCTGTATGCAGAAGGCTGTACATCAAAGTAACGTGGCAAAAAATGATTCTCCGCCCAAGACGTTATCGCACGAATAATATCACCACGATGCTCCGCCAGAGCTTCCTGACGCCCTTTATTTAACTCCTGTATGCGATCATATTGTGCTATAGTCCACGCAACGTCCGGTTCAGGGAACAATTTCGGATCAAGCAGGTGACGCGTCAAAAAAAAGGATTCCAACGGCTTTGTTGGATATGAACCTTTTAGCAGCTTATGGTCTACGTATGTATGAATGAGCTCAAGCAACTGCTGCCTTTTCCCTTCGTTGATATATTCGAGCATGGTCACTTGCAGCTTTCCTTCTGTCGTTGGAAATTTCCCGCGAAAGGTAAACCGATAGTCGATCAACGGTGTATCCGCCAGCTTGTCCAATTTCTCTTGAACCACTTCTACAAGCTTGGGCTGGATCTCATTTCGTACCTGTTCCTCGGTAAAGGGACCGGGATTCTTCGATTTCAATCCCTCATCCAATCCAAGATCCACACTGTCTACTGTAGTCCGTCCAGGTCTGTAATCCAGCAAAATATCATTAAAAATCCCCATTTGCAGCGTTGTTCGCTTCACAGCCTTTTCCAGGTCGTCCCGCTTCAACTGTTCACTAAACCATTCTTCAATGACCTCAATCATCTCTTCCATTGCCTGATCATAGAGTGTACTCATGCTTCGACCACCTTCCCATTTATCAGATCATTCCTCAAACCATCTATGCTAAAATTACGTATTGATGTTCGTATATTACCTATTATCTTACTCTCTCACGCATCTGCGAAACAATAAGTCTTACGCACGGTTGTACGCAGAGAAATTAATGGATAAGCTCTTCCGTACATGTCTAAGCATTCCGCATACAAAACAAAAACACCGGATTCAGGCGACTTTCCGCCCAAATCCGGTGTATTCACGAAATACTTCTTCCTTCTTGTATTACTTTAGTATGATTCATCTCGTAAATCATTCACGGTATTAATTGACTGTTTTGAACCATTCATTGACTTCCGTTGTGATTTGATCGCCGCCCATGGATTTCCACTTCGTTACGAACGCGTCGAATTCATCGATGCCAACTTGACCGTAAATGATTTTGCTGAACGTATCTTTCTCCAGCTTGTCGAGCGCATCTTTCTTCATCTTCATCGTATCCGTAGGTGCACCCGTAAATTTGTTCTTGATTGCATCATCCTTATGAGCTACCACGACTTGAGCCGCAGCAAATACTTCAGGTTTGTTGGCAATTTTCGTATTTTTCTCGAAAGGTGTTTCTGCTTCCTTACCTGTAGCGAGTTCTGCCAACGTATCCATCATCAGGTTAGGAATACGGGCACCATCATAAGTAAGTGTATACTTCAGCGGGGATACGCCGTCTTTCAAATCAGCTTCACCAAGCACTTTGCCATCTACAATATCAAAGTCATATCCTTGGGCAAAGCCATGTTCGAACTCCCCACCCACTTCTGGATTAGCGAAGTTATCAAACAAATAATTTTGATACGTGAAGAATATTTCTGGGTTTGCCATATCCTTGTTGATCAACACGACCCCGTTGCTAGCACCTGAACCGTGGTGATGGCTCTCGCCAGTCGGTCCGGTTGGAAGGGCAATTGCTTTGTAGGTAGCGCCGTCCACATTTTTCTTCACATCATCGATCGGCCAGTTCGGCATCCAGTGCGGTCCCACAATGATTCCCGCTTTGCCTGCTGTAAACAATTCAGCCGCCTTAATCTCATCATATACGCCGGCTTCCTTCGGCAGATAGCCTTTGGACAACCAGTCTTTCATCGTTGCAAGTCCTTCTTTCACACCCGGTTGAACCGAGCCGTATTCCAGTGTTCCTTCTGCATTCAGATTCCACTGTCCTGGCATCGTGTTATACATTCCGAAGATCCAGCCAGATTCAGTCATCCAGGTATTGAGGGCATTTTTCATGCCGACCGTCAGACCGTACGTATCTTTCTTACCGTTACCATCCGGATCCTGATTCGTAAATGCATCCATCACCGTAACGAGCTCATCGATCGTTTTTGGTTCTTCCAGTCCAAGCTTCTTCAGCCAGTCTTCACGGATAAACATTACCGGGTCTCCGTTGTAAGCATAGTCAAAGATCGGAACGCCATACCGTTTACCTTCATACATGTACGGGTACCACTCTTCCGGTGCGGATTCAGCAGCCCCTTTCCATGTGTCAGATGCATACTTATCGAACAGTTCACCTGCATCGGCGAATTTACCCGACTCAATCAACTCACGCACCAGATTGTAGTCACCACGGATGGAGACGATATCCGGCAGCTCTTCATTAGCCGACAGGGAGAGACGAAGCTTCGTGTAAAAAGCATCATTGGTCACGGATACAGCCCAAGGTGTGGTCAGATCGATGCCCAAACGTTCTTTGGCCCATTTGGTGTGCACGTTGTTCTGTGCAGTTTCTCCGTTCTTAAACTTTGTATCATCATTCCAGGCTCGCAAATAGCTCATCTGAACCGCAGGTTCATACTTACCATCTTGCAGCGCAAGTGGTGCAGCCGCTTCCTTGGATGGTTCTTCCTTTGCCCCCGAACTGCATGCCGTTACGGCAACCATCGTCAGTGCAAGCAATGCAGTCATCATTTTTCTATACATGAAACCCCTCCTCAATCACTTTGAATACCCTTACATGAAAAGGATAGTGCAGCCGGGGAAGCAAACATATATCACAATTTCAATGTTCATATTGATTTGTTAACCGTTCCGAAAATCCTGCGGGGTCAGGCCATAATGTTTACGGAATACTTGAATGAAATAAGGGGTATTGTTATATCCCACTTCCTGACCGACTTCATAAATCTTCATTGCCGTGTGTTTCAGCAAGTGAACAGCACGTTCCATCCGGGAACGGATAATGTAGTCACTAATGCCTTCACCCGTCGATTGTTTATACATTTTGGACAAATATACCGGGTGCAGATGAACCTCCCCCGCAATAACTTGCAAGGAAAGATCTTCTCCCAGATGGTGGTCAATCCATTGCTGGACCTGTCTGATCATGTTCGATCCACTTTCCTGGCCCGTATCGGTTGTGCTTAGAGCCCATTGTTCCATCACGCTCCGGGTCCATGCTTCCAGACTCCGAAGTGACACGCCGTAGCCGTCCTTCAACAGTTGCTGATACTGCTCACCAAGGACATCGGACAACTGTCTGCCCTCCCGATGAGCCATGTAGGAGAATGCGGCTGCGAGATAGTGAAAAGCAACATAGACATGCTCCGGGAACACACTATCCGATAACTCGGCAAAAATCGCATCAATCTTGCGATTGGCGTCCTCCATCCGTCCTGCTTCCAGCAGTGCGGTCAGTCCGGGTGGCTCATAAAGTGCCGCAAGTGATTTCAATGTTGATCCATGGGAGCCGGCAGCCGCATTGAGATGCAACCCTTTGCCTGCTTCCGCCTGCTTGCGCAAGGCACTTACAGCTTGATGGTAAAGCTGCGGAACTTGCTCTGGAAAACGGCCTATCCGGCTGACTGATAGTGAAATCGTCGCGTTTAAATACTGCTTCACACTGTGAAGCAGCCGTTCTCCGAGCCGCCCCATCAGCAGTTCCGGTTCAGACTGTGCCTGTTTCGGACTTGCCATGAAAACGAGATCATCATACGCATCGTCCGTATGGCAGAGATGATAGCTGCTGCCAAAGATTTCTTCCACGACGTTAGAGATGGCGTATTTCATTAAACGGAATGCCTTGTTTGTTGGCTGTGGGTCATCATAGCGGATAAGCAGCAGCTGCATTTTGTCCTGGGGACGGAATCCAATCTCGAATTGCTCCAGCTTCTCCACAAGTTCGCTCTCTACAAATTTATGTCCAAGCAGCACATCCTTCATTAATCCCGCCCGCTTCTCCGGTAAATGTTCTCTCACCGAATACATGGCGCGCTGGTGCATCAACTGTTTCTCTCCCTCCAGCCGAATCTGGACGGAGGCCTGCTGCACGGCTTCAATCAACTCCTCATCCCGCACTGGTTTCAGCAGATAACTCACTGTTCCATGACGGAGTGCCTGCTTCGCATAATCAAAGGATGCATGTCCAGATAAAATGATACATTTGGTCCGCTCCCACTTTTGACGAATATGACTCACCAAATCCAGACCAGACAAGCCCGGCATACGAATATCGGTGATGATAATATGGACCTGATGTGCGGCCATTTGCTGCAATGCCTCTTTCACCGAGTACGCCTTATATACGTGCCCAATCCCATGTTCTCTCCACGGTATGGAGGCTGCAATCGATTCCACCGCTGAATGTTCATCATCCACGACCATTAGATTCATCATTAGGATATTCCTCCTCAAACCATCGTATTTCCACACTGAGACCCCCATAAGGGATCACTCCAAAATGAAGCCCTGAAGAATGACCATATCGTGTAACGAGCCGCTGGTGTACATTCCAGGTACCCGTGCCTATTTCTTCACCCATCGGTTCATTGATTTCTCGCTCAAGACTAGCAATCTCTTCCGACGTCAAAGTAACACCGTCGTTATCGACAAACAGACTGTATCGTGTGTATTCCCTTCCATCGATTTGCTCTTGTGCTGCCATACCTGTAACTACGATGTGACCGCTACCCTCCATCGGTTCAATGCCGTGAATGACTGCATTCTCCACAATAGGCTGGATCAGCAGCCTCGGAATGTGCTGCTGCATCAGTTCTTGCGGTACAGCGATCTCATACGACAAACGGTTGGTGCGCATCTGTTGGATGGACAAATAATTGTCCAACAACCGGATTTCCTCTTCCACGGTCGTCATATCGTTCTCATCACGTGTGATGTAGCGATAGTAATCTCCCAGGCTGAGCGACATGGCAATAACCGCTTCGCGGTTGCCGAGCTGCGTCATATTTTTAATATAAAACAGACAATTATACAGGAAATGAGGATTGATCTGTGATTGCAGATGCTTCAACGTCGCTTCCCGCGAGCGAATGCGTTCCTCGTATACCTTTTCGATCAGCTCCTGAATCTGCTCGGCCATGTGATTGAAGCTCTGCGTCAGATAAGCGAATTCATCCCGGGAGTGATCGACCGGAATTCGTGTGGACAGCTGTCCTTTGCGAATCTGCTGCAAACCTCTCATCAGACGTTGTATCGGCACCTGTACCTTTCGGTATAACAACAGGGCAGCGCCAATACTGAGCACGAGCAGCAGCAAAATCGAGGTTATAAACATATTTCGGCTCTTGTCCATCGGCGTAAGCAAATCATCCAGTACAACCGGGTTAACATAGATTCCGTTTAGTTGTTTGGAGAGCACATAACTGACCAAGTACTGCTTGCCCCCCACCTCCAGCTGATGGTTGCCTTCACTATCCAATTCGGTTAATGGCATGTCCCGCATCACCGCTTCCACGAGCTCGGGGTCCGCACTCCGATTTAACAGAGGCTCGTTGCCAGGGACGAGAAGAAAGGGATCTCCTCCCTGGGCCTCCTTGAAATCATCCAGCATGGCAACAATGTTCATCGGGTCAAAATCAATCTCCATCACCGTTCGTACATCCGTGGTCACAGGTTTTTCATTCCACTCGTAGTTATCCGTAAAGAAATAAGTGAAGCTGCCTTCGTTCAACTGCCATCGGCCTGGCTGTGGAAAGTTTAACATCTTCTCATTGAAGACCGTCCGGTTGGACATGGTGGATAGGACCAGCTCTGCCTGAGGCAGAACAATGGTAATATCGTTCTTCCAGCGGCTGGTGGACTGGTATAGTGACAATTTGTCGAGAATATCGAGATAGATGCTGTTTTTCTCATATTGGCTGGTCGATTCTGTCATGTAACGATAGTGTAGAATGCTTGGATCACGCAGCAAAGTCAGCCCGTAAAGCGAGAGCTGTTCAATATTTTTATCCACCTGAGAGCTAAAATAGTTGAACTGGTTCAAGCTGGACTGTTGCTTCTCCTCGACGATCATGTCCACGTTCGCCTGATTCGCGTAGGTATAGAGCAGCAAGATGGGTACCAGCAAGCAGACCAGCAGCATGACTGTTTTTGAGAATACTGTAAATTTCATTGCTTCACCCTGTCCCGGATTAAAGTAAAGATACACATCGAAGTCCTATTTTATATTGAAACCCCTTACATATCTATACTGAATTTCAAATGAGTCACTATTCGGTATACGTTTTTAACAAGTTAATAAATCAACATCCGCCTTGAAATGTTGTTCTATAGCCCGCCCGTTTCCATTGCTATAATTCAGTTGCTCCACTTTTTGCAGAGGCTTACTGGCCTCATTATGCAGAGGCTGGACGATATAAAGGAGGGACCTGATGGCTATGGAACAACCACTAACGACCAATACGCCGGTGCGGCAGGAAACACACAATCCACGCAAACGTACCCGCTGGAATTTCAAACGCAATTGGCCGCTGCATCTAATGCTGCTGCCTTCGGTACTGCTCACATTGCTGTTCGCCTATGTGCCTATGGGCGGCATTATTATTGCGTTTCAGGATTTCAAACCATGGCTGGGATTCACCGGCTCCAAATGGGTAGGATGGGATAACTTCCGATTCATGTTCGAATATCCGGATAGTGTTCAGGTCATCTGGAACACCGTACTGATTGCCGCCATGAAGATTGTGGCCGGACTCGTGGCCCCGGTTGTGTTTGCCATTTTGCTGAATGAAGTACGTAATTCCACGTTCAAACGGTTCTCACAGACGCTCGTATACCTGCCCCATTTCTTGTCTTGGGTTGTACTGGGCGGCATCCTGCTGGACATGCTTTCCCCTGAAGGCGGACTGATTAACCAGGTGCTGGCGGCTGTTGGCGTTGAACCGATCTTCTTTCTGGGAGATGGCGACTGGTTCCGTGTAACCGTGGTCATCAGTGATGTATGGAAGGAATTCGGATTTGGTACCATTGTCTTTCTTGCAGCCCTTGCGGGCATTAACCCTGCTCTGTACGAAGCTTCCGAAGTTGACGGGGCAACACGGCTTAAGCAGACCCTACACATTACGCTGCCTGCACTCGTGCCGATGATCATTGTGGTGGGAACGCTATCACTGGGGAATATTCTTAATGCTGGATTTGACCAGATTTTCAATCTGTACAATCCACTTGTATATGATAAAGGCGATATTATTGACACGTTTGTTTATCGGATGGGTATTTTGAATGGCAAAATGAGCTTTGCGACTGCGGTTGGTTTGTTTAAATCCTTTGTCGCCATGTTCCTCGTTATTACTGCCTACCGGATGGCTTACAAAATCGCTAATTACCGCATTTTCTAAGGAGGAATTAAGGTGTATCACAAAACGACCGGATACCGTATATTTAACGGCTTCAACCTGTTCTTCATCGCGGCCGTCTCGCTGCTGTGTGTGCTGCCGCTTGTCCACATTCTGGCGGTTTCCTTCAGCGGTAAAGCAGCAGCTTCCGCCAATCTGGTAACGCTCTGGCCGATTGATTTTACAGTCGACGCTTATACCAAAACGTTTGGTAACAGTAACTTTCTCAGCGCGCTCTGGATCTCAGTGCAACGTACCGTGTTCGGTACGCTGCTCAGTATGGTGCTGGTCACCCTGACGGCATATCCTTTATCCAAGGAAAGTCTGAACTTTAAGGGACGTTCACTGTACGCGTGGTTTTTCATCTTCACGATGCTGTTCAGTGGCGGACTGATCCCTTCCTATATCCTGATTCAAAAGCTGGGACTGATCAACACCATGTGGGCTCTGATTTTGCCGGGCGCTGTGGCGGTCTGGAACCTGATTCTCATGATGAACTTCTTCCGTAACGTGCCCAAAGAGCTAGAAGAAGCGGCGTTCATCGATGGTGCCAACCATATCACCACATTGTTCCGCATCTATCTGCCTGTGTCCATGCCGGCCATTGCAACGATCTCCCTATTCACCATGGTGGGGCAGTGGAATTCCTGGTTCGACGGGTTGATCTATATGAATGACGCAGCCAAATATCCGCTCGCTACGTTAATGCAAACCATTATCGTGCAACAGGATTTCTCCAATATGAATGTCGATGCGACGCAGCTTCAGAACATGTCGCAGCGTACCGTTAACGCAGCCCAGATCTTTATTGGGGCACTGCCAATCCTCCTCGTGTATCCATTCTTGCAGCGTTTCTTTGTAAAAGGAATTGTGCTTGGGGCCGTAAAAGAATAAGGTTCGTATACTAAAACTGAATGCATTCGCATCATTTCATCCCGAGGTTTATAACGCGCCGTTATTTACTTCGGGATGTCTTTCCGCGAATGGCATTGTTATATTGATTAATGAGTTCATCCAGAACCATCGATTGACGAATGACCTCCGGATGCCACAGTTCTTTATGAGCGTTTGCAATCTGGTAGAGCCTCTGTCGTGCCTTTTCGATACATTCCTGAATGGTTTCCGGATTATGCACCATACTCCCGCCCCCTGTTGTCCTTCAATATCCTCCATCCAAAAAAGACCATCTATTATAATATTCGGAACAAAGGGAGCTTCACATTACCCCAAAATCGAATTTATGGTTATTTTTTCTTGTACAGGTTGAAATAAGGATGAGCAATGGACTCAGATGTGGCAAAATACGAAAAAATACCGGATAGGCCTATCAGCCTTATCCGGTATTTTGCTATAGCTACATTTATTGTTCGCAGAAACCTGCACACCATTTCCTTATGAAATATTATGTGGCTAGTCCTCATAGTCTACAAAAAAAACATCATTTAATATGGTTTTTGCTTTCTTCAAATTACGGGAATCCAACTTGTTGAGCATAGACATGATTTCATTCATTTCATCGGTCAATGATGTAGAACTATTGGCCCTATGAGCTTCTGAATCCTCAGTAGTATGCGCCTTTCTTGGGGCGGGTTCAATAGCCTCCTCCTCTGCTTCCGTATGAATCCATGATGTATGCAGCGTCTTTTGGAGAGTGTTGACGAGAAACTGTAACTCATCCTCGTTATACCGTTGCAAGAAATGATGAACCCCAAGATCAATCTGATGATGCAGGCCCTGATGCAAACGATAAATCTCTTTTCCGAGCGATGTGGTACGGAATAGAACTTCTTTTTTGTTATCCGGAAGTGACTCGGTTACGATGATGTTTTGAGACACGAGTCTTCTCGTGATTTTGGAGACCGTCCCTTTGGAGAAGCCGAATTGCTTTGAAATGGTTATGCCGTTTACTGGCTCGAGTGTACCAATAGCATCCAGCACATGCAGCATCGTCACCGTCATTTCTTTGATTAGCTCTTCAACAGCCGGATTAGGACTATTTTGGAGCAACCACTGTTTTTCTTCGTCATCTTCTGATTGGAATCTGATCTGTATATCTTTCACTGCTTCCAATACTTCTTGAATTAAGTGATCTCTATTTTGTTTTTCCGATGGGTTGATCATTCAATTTTCCTCCAACGATTGTTAGCTTCATACCAGTATATCAGGGTATGTCCGACAATTAAAGTTTCCTGGAAACAATATTGACAGCAGTAAAGGATTAAACTATGATTGTTTCATCGGAAATTAAAAAGTTTCTCAGAAACAATAAACAAAGCATGATATCTCATCCATTGCGATATGGGTGATCAGGAGGAGATTCAACTGACCCAACATTACGATATTGACGTACTCATCGCTGGAGCTGGACCGACTGGCTCCGCTCTTGCAGTCGACCTGCTTCGACGCGGCCTTCGTGTCCGACTCGTTGACAAAGCCCCTCACGCCTTTCAAGGTTCCCGTGCCAAGGGAGTTCAACCAAGAACCCAGGAGGTTTTGGAGGACTTCGGCGTGCTGGAAGAGGCTCAGTCAGAGGGAAGTTCTTACCCGCTTGCCGGTTTTCATATTGGACCGCTAACTGTGCCTTGGCGCATGCAGCAGCAAAATAAACCAACACCGAGCGATCCGTATCCAAACATTCTCCTGTTGGCGCAACACCGAACGGATGCCATCTTACACCGCCTACTGAAACGTCTCGGCTTAACCATTGAATTTAACAACGGGTTGGAGCAATTTGAACAGGATGCCGATGGAGTAACGGCGACTCTCTCTTCCGGGGAGAAGGTTCGCAGCAGATATCTCGTCGGAGCAGATGGCGGTTCGAGCAGCGTTCGCAAAGGGGCAGGTATCCGATTTATCGGAGAGACTACCGACTCTGACCGTACGCTCATCATTGACGGCTCGATCGACAAACTGTCTCGCAATAGGTGGCATATGTGGCCACGCACACGTGGCACGTTTGTCGGTGCCTGCCCGCTGCCACACTCCGATCAGTTCCAAGTCATGATTAGGCTGGCACCAGATGAAAAGCCTAACCTTGACGAAGCCGCACTGGCCACTCAATTCCACAAACTCACAGGTTTGCGTCTCTACAACATTACCTGGAGTTCGGTGTTTCGCCCCAACGTTCGACTGGCTGAACACTATCGGTCGGGACGTGTCTTCATTGCAGGCGATGCTGCTCATGTCCATACCCCGGCCGGTGCACAGGGTCTCAACACGGGTATACAGGACGCCTATAACCTCGGCTGGAAAATAGGGCAGGTCACTGCTGGGGCACCCGATAGTCTGCTTCACAGCTACGAGGCCGAGCGTCAACCCATTGCCGCTCGAGTCCTCAGCAAATCCAGCGAGCTGTACGCCAATCTAGACAAAAATCGCCTGGCTAGCCTGAAGCGCGGAGATGAGGAGCGACAGCTTAGACTTTCGTACCATGGTGGGCCGCTCGCATCTAGCGAAGAATCGGCCACGAAAACCCTTCATGTCGGTGACCGGGCGCCAGATGCTCCCTGCAACGGACCCGGTGGGGAACGGCGTCTCTTCGACATCTATCAGGGGCCTCACTTCACTTTGCTTGCCTTTGGTCCTAACGCTGCCAAGATACTTCCCAAGTTGAACTGGCCGACCAGCGGTGCCGAATTACACTGCTACGTCGTTGATACCGCACACGATTCAGAACAAAACGTCCTCCATGACTCCAGCGGCAAATTGACTCGTATCTACGGCATCACCAGCGACACGCTGGTCATGATACGGCCAGATGGTTATATCGCGAACATCATTACGACCGACTGGCAGGCAACCTTCGACAATGTAGCCAGAATGTTGGCCCCGCCATGTTCCATCGGATCCAACTCGAATTGAAGCTCATGCGAGACTATGAATGCTAGTGCAGTTAATGTATGAGGGTCGTCTTTCAACCCGCCCATATATGTGGCTTACTTAAACTCAAATAAGACCGAAAACGACCGCACTCAGCGGTCATTTCCGGTCTATTTGTCAATAATCTTTCCATTTTGAAGTATGTGCACTGTTCCATTCATCTTAATCCAATATCCTCAAAACGATTGCCAATCGTCTCTGGGAAGGCCTGCTTAATGGCATCAATGGCACGCTGTTCCGTTTCCCCTGCTTGCTCAATCAGATGGATCACCCTTAGCACATGCCCTGGTTCCTTCGCATCCCACGCTGTTGAATCCTCAACCTTCTCCATCATCTGAGCATATAGGTATGCGAGTAACGCGTACGCCTGCACAACATGATTCATCTGATTGGATAAATGCTCAAGCTCTGCAACATAGGAGGCCATATCCTTTCTTGAATCAGCATAATAGCGCAAAACAATGGCAGCTTGATCGGTTTCATATACACCAGATTGTAGGGCATCAGCAATGGCTGCATAAGCAGCAGGTCCACATGCGTAATCCTGAGGTGGTAGCATGTAATCATGGGTCTCCCATTTGTATACGGCCTGAATTAATGATTCCTTACATACTTCCCATATGTCTACAGTTGAATGGGATTCAAGCACCTGATAGTACCAGTATGGTGTACTGTTCCGACCAAAAGAATCATAGGGCAGATGAAGGACCTTATTCCCTTCACTTTCACAGATAAACAACATCCGCTCCCCATCATCATATCCAGTGCAGATGACAAACTGGTCATGCCACAGAATGGCCCCTACACCCCGGTCAATGGAAGCTTTAATATCCAACAGGGCCTGTTTCTGATAGAGCGGAAAGGTCGGCTCGAACGAAAATCCCCCGTGTTGTCCGGTCGTGACACCAATGAAATCAGCAGCTACAAAGTTCTCGGCCATCCAGTTGTACGCTGAGATTGATTCTGTCGTTAGACGCCGATCCACTACTAATCGAAACACACTTGCGGTCATCCCCGCAATCATGTGACGCGGTAAATCCGTCCACTGTTTATGCACCAGAATTCTGTACATCGCATCTATATAAGAGCCCGCTCCGTTCCATGATATGTGTTCACATGAAGAATTCCTGCTCCGTGTAAAATGAATCCAATCAGGCAGTGTTTTGCTCCCCATCCTCTACTTCTCCCTTCCTACCTTGCCGAATGTGCTCCCCAACGTGGCACGGTGGACCGTTTGCGGTCAGGATACTTTAGGGATATCAAACGAAAATAATCAACAGCCTGCTCTTCCAGTGCTTTCGCTTCCAATAAAACCTGTGCCAGCTTCTCTGTGGCGTCTGCCTGCATAATCCTTCTGTTATGTTCCTGAATCATGCATGCCTTCATCTGTATAATCAATGCTCCAAGCTGTTCATAACATGCATAGGCTCGGTCCAGTTCGGGCCATATCCCCCGCACATCCTGCAAATACATCTGAATTTCAGTTCGGGACTGGCAATAGGATTCCAAAATATACGCAGCACCCGATGCATCGTAATCTCCACCCCGAAGGGCTTGCACCCACACATGATAAGCCATTCTGCCCGAAACGATATTCCGATCTGGCAGTAGACGATAAGGGATATCCCAATCCTCAATTGCCAATCTCAATGATTCCAACAGCATCTCTTGTTCAGGGACATGTACCTGGTCACCAAAGACCTGACAATACCAGAACCCGGTGAAGTTCAATCCGAAATTGTCATACAGCAAAATCTGTGGTTCCTTACTCCAGCCATCTTGCACATAAAAGATGCGATCACCGTCATCATACCCATGAATGACACCAAATTCCGGAATCCAGTAAATCACCCCGATGCCTCCATCCAAACTGCGTTTTACCCAACTCACCGCATCCCGCTGGTAATACCCGAATGTGGGATGACGTGTCCGTCCCCCATCCCAGATCGTGAATATCCCCAAGTTATCGATTCCAGGGCGATGGGATTCTCCCCATTGACCATAGGCTGTAACCGACATGGGCAGTAGTCTGCGATGCACCGATAGTTTGAATGCCATACCCGTATATCCAGCTAGCACATACTTGGAACCCTGAAACAGACCCGCATGGGTCAATATGGCGTGTAGGCTATCCACATACGATTTGGACTCCCGCTTCATCATCAGGTTTTCTAACACAACTTCAGTCAAAAAAAATCTCCTCTCTATGGTTGTACTAACTCAGGTTTGCTTTGAGATCATGGCAAGCCTATCGATTATGCTTTCAGCACTTTGCTGAAACTTTCGTCTAAGCCACGTTGGAGACAACAGTTCCTCCCACTCGCTAATGAACAAATGCTGTAGGAAAGCATCCGTATCATAAAATTCAATCCAGTGAACCTGATCTTGCTTCTCCCGAATCCGATATCCTTGCCACAACTCTGTTTGCTGCACTTCTCTCAGTCTTATCTCAGCGACAAACGGTTTACGGACAGGCAGCGCCTCTTCCCATGCACCCAGCAACCCGTCTGTCTGGCACTGAAACGTCTCGTTCGTCATCTGTACATAAATCATACCCTCCAGCCGGATGGCCGTTTGCTGTAAAGGGTCCATTTCATAACCAACCACGTAATCGGCGTTGAACTGGGACAGCATCTTCAATGGACACCAGGTAAATTGCCGTTCTCCGGCATGATCTCTGTAATGGATATGTACTTTGCGGGATTCGGCAATCGCATGGGACAAAATCTCAAAGAACTGAAGCTGCTGCGGATCTGCTTTAAACACAGGAAGCTGACTACTTCCTGTTTGCTGTTCCTCGAGCGTAAAACGCTCCAGCAAATGCGCCACACGCTTTACCGCATCCGACTGATCATAACTGTAATGCCGATAACGATGCGCCAGATACTTAAGCACCCGCTGTTCTTCTTCCGTCATATATAAATGGGGCAACCGGTAGGTCTGATCCTCGTAACAATACCCCCGATATTTTGCTATATACACCAGAGGGGCACGCAGAGAAATCGCCATATATTCGATATCACGCTGGGCCTGGCGCCGGGATATTTCAAATTCACGTGCAAGCCAGCTGCTGTTCGGAAAACGTCCACTCCGAATCTGCTCGTCAAACCAGTGAATACGATGCATATTGCTCATTTACTCGCCCCCTGGCTTATTCCGTATTTCGTAATTGTATTATACCAAAAGACATGGCCCGTTCCGAAGAACAGGCCTGTTATATTATACGGTTACCTTGTCCACTCTGGACTGCACAGCTTTGGAGCATTTCTTGCATACTTTCAAACTTGTACCATCAGTTTTCGTTTGCGAATACAACAATTTAATCCGGGTGCTGCTGCACACCGGGCATGTTCCTCTTCCTCGGGATGGTAGATTCCACAGGACGCGTCCTCTTTTTGTTTTTGCCAACGTTTGTGAACCTCTTTTCGATATGGTTTGTGTGTTCACCGTTATTATAGAGGGCATGGTACGACATAGAATGTCGCAGCAGTATGGAATATACCCAACATAAAAAAATGTCCCCTCTTCAACTTGAAGAAAGGACATTTTTTAGGAATCATGTATTTCAGACTGAGCTGCCGCTTGTAATAAAGGCTGCAACAGACCAGGAAAACGCACTTCCAGATCCTCGGATCTTAGCGTCAGGAAATGCTGTGTACCTTGTACTCTTACCCGAATGACTCCGGCTTCCCGCAGGGTCCGAACATGGTGTGACATCGTAGATTTTACAACAGGTACACGAAAATGACTGCATGGCTGCTCACCATTTCTGGCTGCTTCTGTTACTATCCCAAGACGGATCGGATCACTTAATGCGTACAATACGGAAGAAAGTTCGATATCCTGCACTTGAGGATGGTGCAAAATTTTCATCGTTGTAGTCTCCTTTTTTTTTCAGACTATCCATTGTATTTTAGCATAGTTCCATGATATATTTCTAATGTTCGATACCAATCGAACTTACAAACATATTTCGTTTATGTATCCCTGCTGTCAGGCATGGGATTCACTCTATACCACATTTTGCAAATGTTACACACCGTTTCTGAAATGTTGCGAAATACACATCAATCTAGGAGGTTTTTATGAACAACACCGCAACTGCATCATCTGGGGAACGGACAGCAGGAATACAGGAAGGGTTAATCGTAAGTCTACTTGGCTTCACGGTTGTGCTTGTCGTTATGAATACGATGATGTTCAATCTGGCCCTGCCCAAAATTGCAGCTGAATTTATGCTCTCATCCGTCTCTTCTTCCTGGATTGTCACCGGTTATTCCATCGTTTTTGCTATTTCCTCGATCACGTTCTCACGTCTATCGGATTTTGTGCCAATTCGTACCCTGTTTACGACCGGTCTTACACTGCTTGGTGCGGCATCCGTTCTTGGTTTCTTCAGTAACCATTTTATCCTTCTGCTCATTGCGCGACTGATTCAGGCTGCGGGTGCAGCTTCTGTACCAGGGCTAGCTATCGTTCTTATTACTCGTTACATTCCAAGTGACCGCCGGGGGAAATCCATGGCTGTTGTCATGTCGGCCAGCTCACTGGGTCTTGGACTCGGTCCTGTGATCGGCGGCAGTATTACACAGTTTCTCGGATGGCATGATCTGTTTATCATTACCGGACTAACCTTGTTTCTGATCCCTGTATTTTTCAAACTGCTTCCAAGTGAGATGCCGCAAAAGGGTTCATTCGACTTACTCGGCGCGCTGTTACTGGCGATTGGAACAACCGGTGTCCTGCTATTCCTGACTTCACGTGAATGGGTAACCCTCGTTATTGGTGCGGCTGCACTGGTCCTGTTCTGGCTACGAATTCGCCGTGCGGCTGATCCCTTTGTGCAACCGGCTCTGTTCAAAAACAAAAAATATATGATGCTCAGCTCACTGGGGATTGTCTCGTATATTAACAACTTCTCGACGCTGTTCCTGCTACCGCAAATTTTGGCACATCTGTACGGCCTGACTCCTGCCCAGTCCGGGCTTGTCATCTTCCCGGGTGCAATCGTGTCCATGCTGTTATCCAATCGGATTGGCCGCATGATTGACCGGCACGGCAATACACAACTGCTCAAGTTCGCACCATGGTTGCTGCTCGCTGCGGCCGGATTGTTTGCTCTATTTGCAGACGACAGCATCTATGCCATTATGGCCGTATACATTCTGCTTAGCGTAGGCTTCTCTGCACTGACAACAAGTGTATCTAATGAATTGTCGGGCAATCTGACGATGGATCAAGTAGGTGCAGGCATGGGACTGTTCCAGCTCAGCCAGTTTTTCAGTGGTGCATTTAGTGTTGCCGTAACTGGCGTGGCATTGACAGCCATGCAGCAATTGCCGTTAGCCTCGGCGTACACCAACATTTTCTGGGGCATGACCGCAGTAGCTCTGGCATCCATTGTTTTCTCACAGGTGTATCTGAGAATGCAGTCACGGAAGAAAACCGTTGCTTCACACTAAGCAGGTTTTAAAGGATCTTACTTATAATAGATTCTTCATATAAGAAAGCCAGGGATTGGACCGATAGGGTCTGATCTCTGGCTTTTTTGTTTGTTATTAGACTATAAGATATCAATACGTATTACTTGATCTCTGTTATTCTTATATTATAACCAGATCGTATAGATATTTTGAAAATGATAAAATCAAGGGGATGTCTTTCGCACATGAAGCTTCAACAGTTTAATTCACTATTTCGTATCCCTACATACCGGCTGTTTCTCGTTTGTATGTTATTGCAAGGTATGGCTATTTCAATCAGCGCGCCCTTTCTTGCGGTCTACTTTACAACCCGCCTTGAAGTATCCATCGCAACATTCGGATTATTCACTGCCGTAACTCTTATGGCGGGTGTGTTGTTCAGTTCCTGGATCGCCAGACGATCGGATCAACCCGGGGCTCGCAAAAAAATTCTGGTGTCTGCCATGATTTGCAATGCTCTTGCTTTTGCCGGTTATCTGTGGATTCACGACTTCACTTTATTATTCATCTATATGACGGTGCTGACTGCGCTCGGATCTCCCGCGATGCCACAATTGTTCGCAGCTGCAAGAGAAGCGGTCAATACCGCAACGGACGTCGATCATGCTGTGGCCAATTCAACCCTGCGCTCCGCGTTTTCACTGGGATTTATTACAGGACCTTTACTCGGAACTTTACTGATTGCGTATATTGGATACACCGGTATTTTTAGTTCAACGTGTTTTATTTTTTTGATCAATGCGTTATTATTTTTCTTTCTCTTAAAAAAGGCTCCCGAGCCTTCTACCCTCCGTGCATCTACAGGCGGAATACAAATGAAATTGCATCAGGATGCAAGAATCTATATGCCTTTTCTCATTACTACACTCCTGTATATGGCACATTGGATGAATAATCTGAATGCTTCACTGTTCATTATTCACCATCTGGGCGGGGGAACCCGGGAAGTTGGCTGGATCTCCAGTCTTTGCGCGGGGCTCGAGATTCCGATTATGTTAGGCTTGGGTCTGCTCGCCTCTAAATATCCCAACCGCTCACTCATGTTATGGGGCTCCTTGATGGGTGCCGCTTATTATGTCATTGTTTTGTTCTCCACGGAACTGTGGCACTTGCTGGCAGGACAACTATTGCTCGCATTCTTTGTCGCCGTCATCTCTGCTATCGGTATCAGTTACATGCAGGATCTGCTTCCGTCCATGCCCGGCTATGCGTCAACACTCTATTCCAATGCCTCCACGTTGGGAAGATTATTTGGTAGTCTGGTCGGGGGATGGACAGCCGGAGCGTGGGGATATCGAAATTCCTATTGGGTATGTCTACTGCTCGTTCTGATTTCATTAGGCATGCTTGTTGTCACACAACAATTATCAAAAGAGAAACGTCAGACCCTTTCACTCTAAGCAGATCCTTGGATGCAAGCCTGAGTGAACGTAAAAGCTTGAACAAAACAAAGCCCCAAGGACGCAGCTATAGCGATCTTGGGGCTTTCGTTATTATCGTTTTAATATTCCCATATGAATACAAACATTATTCAAACAGATCCAGACGAAGACGCTTCAGGCTAGTATGCTGGATGAGCCATTGACTATCAATTTTGACAAACGTTTCATGGTAGTGTCCAAAGCCGTGAAAGGATTTATTGTCATTGCCTTCAGGAAACGTCACCCAATCTTCCATTGGAGAGATGACATTGGCTTCATTCTCAGATACAAATTCAACTTCGGCGCTATGAACATGATGCACAGTTACGGCAACATGCACCAAATCTCGGAATACTTGAACAATGGTGTCGCGACCTGTTAATACCGGGATGGGATTGCCTTCTGTACTGAAATCAGCTACGGCATCCGGAGCGAACACTTCACCTAATGTATCCCACTGCTTCGTATCAATATAACGGCAATAGCGAGCTTTGGTGTTCCGAATGTTTTCCAGTGCAAGCAGTTGTTCCAGTCCTGTGATGGTTGTTTGGCTCATGTGTTGTCCCTCCAGAAATCTAAGATGTAAGCAAATATATTATACGGAATGTGCAGCCTTCATCTGGGCAGCCAGCTCAGACATTTTTTTATTGTTCAAATAGCTCTCCATCTCTTCTTCCGCACGAACCATCACCTGCTGAATCAGGCAGCCTTCGTTATGGTCCTGCGAGCATTCGAACAGGGAAGCCTGTCCTTCAATGGCATGGATAATCTCCAAAAATGAAGGATCCGGATTCTTCCGGCTAAGCCGATAACCACCATTGGCACCAGAAGTCGATTCGATCATGCCGGCTTTAACCAGCTTGGTCAATATTTTAGATAAGTAGGTTGGAGATACTTTCTGCATCTCAGCTAATTGATGTACACTGACCAGTTGTTCCGGTTCGGTCGCAACCAGAAAAAGCATGGTGTGTAGGGCATAGTTTGTAGCTTTCGAATATTTCATGAGGGCACCTCATTGTATACGGATTTAATTTATCTATAATAGACTTGATTGAACGCTCTGTCAAACGTCGAGAATTACCGCAAAATCAAACAAACGGACATCATTACATTTAACTGTGGTAAAGCCCGCGATAATCCGTTGGAGTCATTCCCTCATGGGCTAAGAACTGGCGGTTAAAATAACTGGCATTGGGATACCCCGCCTCCTCTGCGATCTGTCCAATGTTGGCCGTTGGCCGTTCCAGCAGCCACTGCTTCGCCATCTGCAACCGCGAACGGGTTATAAATTCCATCGGGGTCATTTCCACGGCACTCTTGAACATTTTGCAAAAGTAATACGAACTCACACCCGCCATATCTGCCCAATCCTGTAACAAAAACGGTTGGCATGCCTCCTGCTGCATCTGTGGAAGAAGTCCAAGGATACGGCTCTCAGCCTTGCTTGTGCGTGTGCTTTTCAGTGGAACAGCATGCTGCACGAATTCGGCCAGCACAGCGTAGGTCAGGGTAGATAGTTGGGCAGGACGCAGCATCCGGTTCTGCTCGGCTTCATTCAGTAGGGCCATATGTGCTTCTTCCCATGGAGCCTGCTGCCGCAGCGTCCACAACAGGTTGCGATGCAACCCCCGCTCAATCATATAATCATGCAGCCGTTCACCGTAAAAATGAACCCACCGCACATCCCATGGATCATCTTCGCTGCTGTAGTAATGCTGCCGCTGCTGTGGGAAATACAGTACAGCCTGACCCGCACGAAGCTCATGCACAACCCCTTCCACTTCGACGTACCCCTTGCCCGCAGCAACGTAGTGAATATTGAAGTTGTTAAGTGCGCCAGCCTCTCGTAATACGGTGTGCTCAGGGTGGTCGACATAAAGTCCAACCGATTCTGGATAACAAAAATACGGAATATCCTGTAGGGTTAACAATACAGTCTGTCTCATCATGGCCCATTCTCTTTTCTAAACAATATTGTGTTAACTCATTTCAATATATTATCATTTTAATTCAATCATCTATTACTTATAATCACAATATACATTCATTCATAGGAGGAAACAACAAATGAATTCAGATCAAAAACTGCGCTGGGGAATTCTTGGTAGCGCTAGCATTGCCGTAGGATCCGTTATTCCAGGTTTGCAGCAATCCGAGTTGAATGAAGTGACTGCCATTGCTAGTCGAGATGAAGAAAAGGCAAAACAAACTGCTGACAAACTCGGCATTCCTCAAGCTTATGGCAGCTATGAAGCTTTGCTTGCTGACGATTCCATTGATGCGGTCTACATCCCGCTTCCGAACCATCTGCACCGGGAATGGACACTCCGTGCCGCAGAAGCTGGTAAACATATTTTGTGTGAGAAACCACTGGCACTGACGGAGCAGGAAGCTCGGGAAATGGTGCAAGCCTGCGAAGACGCTGGTGTGCATCTCGCTGAAGCTCTCATGTACCGACATCATCCACGTTATGATCAGATTAAGGATATTATCGCCAGCGGAGAAATTGGTGAGATCCGCGGCATTCATAGTACATTTTCGTTCAACAGTTCAGGCTCAACAGGTAATGTTCGCTTTCGGCGTGATTGGGGCGGCGGTGCGCTGTATGATATCGGCTGTTATTCCATCAGTGCAGCACGCTTGATACTTGGCCAAGAGCCTTCGGCGGCAACCGTCATTGGCATGTTCTCCCCTGAACATGATCATGTGGATATGATGGCTTCCGGCTTGCTTGAGTTCGACAATCATATTGGCGTCACCTTTGACAGCAGCATGTGGGCAGCCTTCCGCAACACACTGGAGGTACTTGGAACAGATGGCATCATTGAGGTTCCTTCTGCCTTTATCAGCAATAGGGATCGCAGCTCCAACTTCTTCGTAACTGTTGACGGTGAGCGTAAGGAGATTGAAGTCCCACAGGTCAATCACTACTCCCTCCAGGGCGACGATATGGCACGAGCTGTGCTTCAAGGTAAAGCTCTGCGCTTCGATCCATCCGATGCTATAGCCAATATGAAAGTACTCGAAGCTTGTCTTCGTTCAGCGGAAGAACGTACACGCATTACACTATAAGTAGAGAGGATGAACTGAATTATGGAATACATTGAAATTGCTGGTGCAGGTAAACCTATCTCCCGACTGATTAAAGGAACCGATTATTTTTACCATGATTCCTATGAGAAAGCAGCTACGAACATGGATGCATTCTTGGCGATTGGCGGTAATACCGTTGACTCCGCGCATATTTATTGTGGCGGGCAGAGTGAAGAAGTGCTCGGACGTTATATGCAGGAACGGGGTAACCGTAACGAGATCGTTATTTTGACCAAAGGTGCGCATCATGACCAGAATGGCCCACGCGTTAACGCTGATGCTATCCGCAGTGACCTTCTAACCAGTCTGGAACGGCTGCAAACGGAACATGTGGAGCTATATGCCCTGCATCGGGACGATCCCAACACACCCGTTGGAGTGATTCTCGAAGCATTGAACGAACATATTGAATCCGGCAAAATCGGCGCGATCGGCGCCTCCAACTGGACCTGGCAGCGGCTAGAAGAAGCTAATGCATATGCAGCTGCTAACGGTCTGAAAGGTTTTACATTCAGCAGTCCGAATCTCAGTCTCGCCAAAGCGAATGAACCGTTCTGGGCCGGCTGTGTATCGGCAGACGATGAAACACTGGCATGGCATGAACGCACCAAGCTTCCTTTGCTGTCCTGGTCTTCCCAGGCTCGCGGCTTCTTTACCGGAAGGTTTACACCTGAAGTGCGGGACAATGAAGATCTGGTTCGTGTATTTTACAGTGACGGCAACTGGGAACGTTTGCACCGAGCGGAACAATTAGCCGAGTCGAAAAAGACTTCCCCCATCCAGATTGCTCTCGCTTATGTATTAAATCAGCCGTTTCCAACCTGTGCGTTGATTGGTGCCCAGAATCAGGCAGAATTGCTCTCCTGTGACGAAGGTTCTCGTATCACACTAACTCGTGAAGAACTGGATTGGCTGGATTTGGGCAGTAATGTGAAACCAAGCGTGTAAAACTGGCATACACTTTTAATTCAATCTTGATAGTGAAAGGACTGACTCTTCCGCGATGTAGCGGAGTGGTCAGTCCTTTTTGGAATGCCAGCTAACCATTCAACCATTGTAGCCATGCCGCAGGCAGGATCAATAATCGCTTTTCGCTAGGATCAGCATATCGCCAAACTTCGGGTCCAGACTTGTCCTCTATTACGGATTCTACCCATCTGGCTGTCATGAAAAAGTAATAAAAAGAGACTACCCGCCAGAAATATTTCTCTGGAGGTAAGCCCCTTTTTAATATGAGATAGTCAAATTTTTAAAGTAATGACGATGATATCGTTACGATTACAGCTTCACGATCTGACCAGTCTTCTCGGATTCAAATGCTGCCAGAATCACTTGCAGGGAACGCAGACCTTCTTCACCGGAAATGCTTGGAGGTGTTTGCGTTACAATCGACTCGACAAAAGCGTCAATAACGCCGCTTGGTACTTGTTTCTCGTTGGTAGACATTGCGCCTACTTTGTATGTTTCAACCGTACCGTTAGTCAGCTCAACGATAACCTCGTCACCATCTACCGTTCCGATCTTCATCACACCATTTTCACACCACAGAACCGTACTGTTATCTCCTGCTCTGTATTGTGTCCAGCTCGCTACCAGCGTACCGATTGCACCGCTCTTCATGCGAAGCAGGCATGTTGCGTTATCGTCCACTTTGGTGTTTTCCTTGTGCAGTGTGCTGATGAAACCAGCAACCTCGGATACTTCATCATCCAGCAAATAGCGGATAAAGTCCGATTTGTGCACGCCCAGGTCACCCATGGCTCCCATAATCGCTTCTTCTTTGCGGAAGAACCAGCTTTCTGCACCGTCTACGCTCCAGCCTTCCGGACCTGGATGACCAAAGGAAGTACGGAAATTCAGGACTTTACCGAGTTTGCCGGAGTCCAGAATTTCTTTGGCTTTTACGTGTGGAGGCATCAAACGTTGGTTGTGTCCAACCATCAGATACACACCGTTTTTCTTGGCAGCTTCAATCATTTGCTCGCCTTCTTCGGTAGTAACCGCCATCGGTTTTTCCACCAGTACATGTTTACCGGCATTCGCAGCAGCAATGGCCATCGAAGCATGCAGGTAGTTCGGCGTACAAACGCTGACCGCATCCACTTCTTCGCTTGCAAGCAATTCTTCGTAGCTAGAGTAAGCTTTACCGCCGTAAGTTTCGGCCATCTTCTCCGCACGCTCCACGATCGGATCGGCAAAAGCGACAAGTTCTACGTTCTCATTGGCAGCGTACTCTGGAATATGTCTGCGCTCGGCAATGGCTCCACAGCCGAATACAGCAACTTTAATTTTACTCATGTACAAATGTCTCCTTTGACAAATAAATTAGAATTGGTTCAAGTAATTCTGTTTCAGCCAGTTATGGCTGTTGGCTACGCTTTCAAGCGGTGGATTCTGGCAAACGTCCTGTTCCACGATCAGCCATTCTACACCTGCACTTGTAGCCGCTTCAATAACAGCTGGCAGATTAACTGAACCTTGTCCCAGTTCCAGTGTCTTCATCTGGCCCTGTTCGTCTTTGCTGAAGTCTTTCAAGTGAAGCAACGGCAGACGGCCTGCATATTTGTTGATATACTCAATCGGATTTTGTCCGGCAAATTGTACCCAACATACGTCCATTTCCACTTGAACCGCTTCAGGTGTCGTTTGAACAAACATTGCATCAAAGGCATTTTCGTCGCCAACCTGACCGTGGAATTCAAAATCATGGTTATGATAACCGAAGATCAGACCTTGTTTAGTCGCTTCTGCACCATATTGTTGCAATTCGTTGAACAGTTTTGTCCAGCCTTCTGCATTCTCTGGACGATCTTCAGGCATCAGGTAAGGGCAGATCATATATTGAGCCCCAATAGTTTTGAGGTAGTCGATTTGTTGTTGCAGATCTTCACGCATAGCATGTAATGAAACGTGGCTGCTAAAACCTTTTAGTCCAAGCTCATCCAATAGCGCTTTCATTTCTTCGGCAGGAATGTCACCATATCCGGCGAATTCGACACCTTCATAACCAAGCTCTGCTACTTTGCGCAAAGTTCCACGGAAATCTGCTGCAGTTTCATCACGGAGTGTAAACAATTGCAAACCAATATTAAGTTTTTTCATAATAGATGCACCTCTGCTCTCAAATTTGCTTTCATTGCTCTATCTGGTATCATCCTAACGCAAAACAGGCTAGAATGAACATATACAATATCGTCAGAACATGAACTATCTGATCAAATTTTTAAATTTGGAGGATTACATCTTTTGGAAACCTCAGTACTGATCTGTGACTATTCCTATCACTATAAGGCGTTTAATCATAATATGAAGGGCGAGTTGCAGACTTATCTGTTCCGTCTGCAAACCGAAGGATCTTGCAAGGTATATGTGCAGGATGAAGAATTTAAGATGACTGGCGGGGATTTACTGCTACTCAAACCCGGAGACGACTACTATCTCGTGGTTGAAGAACCTCACAAGGAGGGCCGATTGTCCAGCGGAGACTATTATTTGTTCTGTGAAGGGGATTGGATTGATAGCTGGTGGAAGCGTTACCACCGTTCCACAGTGAGCCACATCGGGCTGGATGATAAATTGGTCAGTCTCTGGCGCAGTATGCTCCTGGAGAAACGCCGTGGACCGCTGGAGGAAAATATAGAACTGAATGACGTACTGCTGCGTGGTTTGTGTCTGTATATCGATCGGGCCATCAAGGAGAATATCCAGACGGATCGTTCTGTTTCCTCGACATTGAAGCTGAAACGATTCATTGAAGAGCATGCCACTGTGACCTTCAAACTCGAAGAAGCCGCCCGCTACGCAGGACTAAGCCTGTCTCGTGCGGTGCGATTGTTCAAGGAGCACTATGGCCAAACGATGATCCAGTATGCGATTGAGATTCGGCTGAACGCTGCCTTGGAGCGTATGAAGTACAGCGATATGACCCTAGAGCATATTGCCGAAACATGCGGCTTTGCAAGCTATTCCTATTTTCACCGGGTATTCCGATCCCACTTTGGAATGTCCCCGGCTGAATATCTCAAATCCCAGGCCCATCAATCCATTGATCTGGAGCATTTATAAGTGTAGTTGTGGCTCGATCCTCTTCCTTCTTCATAATGAAAGCAGCTGATTTCAATCGGCTGCTTTCTTTCAAAAAAACCTCTTGTAGTTCCCATGACTTCACGAAAACAAAACTGTATAGTTAAAATATAGTATTCTTACAGATTCATACATAGGTTAGTCTTATACTCTACCACTCTACTATTTGGAGAGATTTCAATGGAAACCAAACGTAAAATCTTAATTATCGAAGACGAACATGATATTTCGCGCATTTTGCGAGATTATTTGACCAAAAATCAGTATGAAGCCGCAGTGGCCAGCAATGGACAAGACGGGTTGAAAATGATGGACATGCTCCAGCCGGATTATATTATTCTGGACATCATGCTTCCGGATCTGGACGGGATCGATGTATGCCGGGAAATTCGGCGGAGAAACAACATTCCAATTCTCATATTGAGTGCACGAGGCAGTGATACCGACAAGGTGCTCGGCCTGGGATTCGGGGCGGATGACTATATGACCAAACCCTTCTCCCTGAGCGAATTACTCGCACGAATTAATGCACACTTTAGACGATATGACAGTTTATCTTTAGCGACCGAACGAGACGGAACAAATCTACTACGTTTGGCTAACCTGGAGATTGATAAGAAAGCCTATAAGGTCACTTTAGACGGTAACGAGGTTTCTCTTTCCGCCAAGGAATTTGAGCTCCTGCATTATCTGGCGAGCAATAAAAATCAGGTCTTCTCCAAGTCTCAATTGCTGGATGCGATCTGGGGATATGCTGCATACGGAGATGAAAATACGGTAACCGTGTATATTCGCAGACTAAGAGAAAAAATTGAGGCAGACCCCTCCCATCCTGCTGTTCTAAAGACCGTCTGGGGCGTGGGATACAAATTCAATCATGAATAGGCAAAGATTGGAGGAGACAACATGTCACTGAACACCTGGTCGGCACGATGGCTCAAAGCATCGTTCTTCCTCCTGTTTATTCTGATCGGATGTAGTCTGGTTTTATTTCTTAATCTGCTAGAAAACCGAAATTCGACTGAGTCTACTGTGTCCATCCAGCAAGTTCGTCTCCGGGTTAACCCCATCCTGCTTAACCTGGAACAGAATATTCATCTCCTGCAGGAAACAAGAGTACGAGAAAATCTTCTTTCTATCGTCAAGGAAAACGGGGTAGAGCTTTCTTATGTTGGATTGGATGGGACTATATTGCTGTCCTCTTCTCCCACCTCCGAAGGAAAACAAGTCAATCTGCGATCAGCCCTGCATTATGATCTGAATCATGCCGCACAGGCCACGAACGGAAACGATTCGCTTAACATCGCTTTCCCTCTTATGGCTGGTCCCGAAGGAAGCCAGATTGGCAATGCCCTCTTCACGATTCCTAAGGCAATGGTTATGGTGAAAGAAACGGTGACATTCCCTTTCTTTATTTTGGGTACGCTTTTGATCACCTCTATGGTTCTTGGCATTTATCTAGTGTTGATGAAGAGAAAATTAAAGACACAGCTGCTCTCCCCCATTCATCAGTTGAAGAAACATGCCGAATCCATTCTCAAAGGACAATATAATGAACCGGTACAGTATAACCGCATGGATGAGATGAGCGAACTATACGCCATGTTTGATCTGATGCGTACAGAAATTATGCATTTAAGCGAACTTCGTATCCGGCAGGAAACTGCGCAAAAAGAACTCATTACCAATATTTCTCATGATATCAAAACACCTATTACAACAGTAAAAGCCTACATAGAAGCTATTCTGGAAGGAATATGCTCCGATAAAGAAACTCTGATGGAGTATATGAAAGTCATGCAGACCAATACGGACAAAACAGCTCGTCTTGTCGAGGACCTGCTTGTTCATGCATTGCAGGAGCTGGGGCAGATTTCTGTGGAGCCGCGTGAGGTTTACAGTCGATCCGCATTTGAAACGATGTTGAACCCTATTGGACATATCGTACGAATGAACGGTCTGATTTATGAGGAGCCGGAGCATATTCCCAATGTTCTTATCCGAATGGACCCCATACGAATTGAACAGGTCCTGTCCAATCTGGTTTCCAATGCGCTCAAACATACCGTCCCGGGAGATTCTATTCGGATTAACGCGGAACTTGATTTAGGTAAATTGAGGATTAGTATCGCCGATTCAGGGCAGGGAATTCGAGCTCAGGATATGCCTTTTGTGTTTGAACGATATTTTAGGGGGAATTCCTCACCTTCCGCAAGGAATATTCATGAGGGAACCGGTCTCGGCTTGTCCATCTGCAAAAGTATAATCGAAGCCCATGGAGGACATATTTCCTTTTCCAGCAAAGAGGGACAGGGCACTCTGTTTCAGTTTACTCTTCCAATCTGCTGAGCATAGAAGTTCATTTCCAACCTTCTTTTCTTCATCTCAATCCATTTACCAATAGGGCTGTAATACTTTATTCATAATTTGATAAGTCTTTCTCAACATTCCCCTATTAGAATGAATCGTATACTGTCATGGGGAGTGATCTGCTTGACCAAAACATCCATTATCCGCGCTCAAAACTTATGCAAGACATATAATACTGGAAGCGAACAATATCATGCCATACGCAATGTTGATCTTGATATTTATGAAGGGGATTTCACCGTCATCATGGGTAATTCCGGCTCAGGCAAATCAACGCTGCTCTATCTGTTAAGCGGACTAGACCAAGTAACAGCCGGCGAGGTTTATTTTCAGGATCAGCGTATTGACGCCTATAGTGAGCGGGAAATGTCCGAATTCCGTACCCGTAGAATCGGCTACATCTACCAAAGTATCAATCTGGTGCCCGGTCTTTCCATCCAGGATAACATCGCCTTGCCAGGTTACATTGCCGGAAGCAAAAAAAGTGAGGTCAAGGCACGTGCCACCCACCTCATGAAGGCAATGGATATCGACGGACAGAATAGCCGTCTCCCCTCCCAAACCTCGGGTGGCCAGCAGCAACGAGCAGCTATTGCACGTGCGCTGATCAATTCACCGGACATCATCTTTGCAGATGAACCCACGGGAAGCCTCAACTATGAGCACGGGAAAGCCGTGCTGGATATCCTGACCGATATCAACCGTAAGGGACAGTCTGTTGTGATGGTTACGCATGATATCAAGGCAGCCTGCCGGGCGGATCGTCTGATCTTTATCCGGGATGGCAAGGTTGGAGGTATTCTCGAGTTTGACAAATATGACGAACACCAGATCCAGAATCGGGAATCGATGGTCTTCGCGTTTGTGTCGGGAAAGGAGTAATTTATGGCTGCTATGTTGAAACTGAGCCTTTCCTACCTGAGCAAAAATAAGACACAGAATCTGTTTATCACCTTGCTCATTTTGCTATCTACACTACTGGTATCTACTGCGGTTATTATTCTGGCCAACACGGGCAATCTGTTCAACGAAATGCACACCCGGACCAACGGGTCCCATCAAATATTGACGTTTGATAAAGGACTGAATGATCCTAAAGCCGTCTATGAATGGTGGGCTGAACAGGACGGAGTTGAGGTTTCACCTTTGCTCACGTATCGTACCTTGTCCGGAATCGCCTTCAAAGGCATGGACATTCCCAACCTTTATCTGTACATGATGAATACCCCTCAGCCGCCCTGGGCCGTCGATGAACTGATCTTTTCGAGTGGTGCGCAGAGTTCGGCTCCCGAACAAGGGAGCGTATGGATTCCCACTTCAATGGCGAATGCCTATGATATAGCCGTAGGAGATACCGTTAATTTCAAAACAGGGTCTTCCGCGCTTGATCTTCGGGTATCCGCGATTGTAGTCGATGTTCCTTACGGTGCACCATTCACCAATGCGGCAAGGATCTGGATGAACAGTACAGACTACCAGAATGACTTCCAGGCACTCGCAGGAAAAGATAATTATATGATGGGTATCCATTTTGATGATTATCGAACCAACTCCAGCTATTGGGATCGTTACACCAGTGAGACCCATACCCCTTTCTTGGAAACCAAGATGGAGTTTGAGAGTATCTCTTCCTTCTATCTGATTATCAATCAGATTATTGGATTCATTATGATTTTCCTGGGTGCTGTCATGATGGTTATCGCTCTCATCACCATTGGATTTACCATTTCGGATGCCATTCTGGCCAACTACAAAACAATAGGGATTCTGAAATCACTGGGATTGACCTCCGGGAGAACAATCGGTACCTATGTTATTCAATATGCTTTGCTGTCCATCATTGCCGTTATTCCAGGACTGGCGCTGAGCGTGTTTGTATCCAAATTCATTATCAACATTTCTGTGTCTTCTCTGCGAACTGGCAATGGAGATGTACCGATGGAAGGCATCGGAGCAGCCATGTTAGTCGGCATACTGCTGTTTGCGCTGGTAATATTATTCGTTGTGTTATACGCCAAAAAGGCGCGCAGCATCGAGCCTGTGCAAGCCATCCGCTACGGTATGTCGGAAACTGAAAATACCCGCTTGGCCCGACGAATGAATTCGCCTCTAGCCAACCGGGTTGGATTTGCCCGGCTGCCAGTAGCCGCCGTCATTGGCATACGAAATCTGATCAAGAATACCAAGAGCTCTGTTCTGATGCTGCTGTTAACCACGATGGCTGCCTCTGTGCTTGTCCTTGGATATGTTGTACTGACCAGCATTACCGGAATTTATCAGACAGCTGCCAATTGGGGCTACGACAATGCTAACATCGCCGCCGTCGTTGTGAACAAATCTACCTTCCCCAAGGATGAGTTAAAGCAGGTGCTGGAAGAGGACCCTCGCATCAAAAATGTGGGCTGGCAAGGGAACATCACAGGGGTTATCCTTCCAGATGATTCAACCGACGTGGCCAGCCAGTCTACCAGTCTTTATCTAAGAGTACTGGATGGAAGCTATCAAGATCTTGGTTTTGAGACGTTGAGAGGAAACAATCCGGAACTCGAAAATGAAATTTCAATCGGGGTTAGTGTTGCCAAGATGTTCAACAAGGATATTGGAGATCTCATTGATCTCTACATTGAAGGAGAGAAGCGCACGTTCATGATTTCGGGCATCTATCAGGCCATCTCCGACTTGTCGGTATCCGGAAGAATCACAGCTCAAGCGGTTCGAAGCGTGAATCCGGATTACGGAGATGTAAATGTGGCGTTTATCAATGTCAACGATCCTTCACAGGCAGGAGCTATTGCTAACCAATTGAATGAGCGGTTCAAAGACTCTGCTTCCATCGTCACACAAAAAACGCTGCTGGATTCTGTTTATGCAGAAGCTGCAAGCATTTTTGTGTACCCCATGGCTCTAATTGGTCTGCTGTTCATTTTGGTTACATTTATCATTATCTTCAGCACCTGCCGGATCAGTATTCGCAAAGAGAGCAAGACGTATGGCATTTATAAGTCGATTGGAATGACATCCGGCAGTATTCGGTCCTCTATTACATTGGGAGTTGTATTGTTATCCCTGATCGGTTCGATGTTTGGCGTTATTGCAGGTGTGTACCTTCTTCCATTATTGCTTGAAAAGGTGCTCTCTGGATACGGTATCGTACAAATCCCGTTGGTTCTGAATTGGTGGGGGATTATACTTTTCTCTTCTCTGAGTATCCTTGCAGCAGCTTTTGGCTCCTGGAGATCAACCAAGGTGATTCGTCAGGCATCCCCGCGCATTCTTGTTATTGAATAATATGCAGCAGACAGACATTAAAACACATGACAATATATTTCAACAAAACTCTAAATCCGACACAAAAATAGTCCTATATACCTAGCAATGATAGATATGATAGACTTAATGGCATACTATGGTAAAGGAGTTAATTTCTTTGTACAACAAAAATAAAACGAGTAAATTGTTGAAGTGGATCGCTTGGATTAGCATCATTCTATCCATTATTGCCGGTATCCTCGTTGGGCAAAATGAGTTCAATGGCTTTCAATGGTCTTTGGCTCTTCCAGTTATGATGAACGGTATTATAGCAGGACTATTGTTACTAGGTGTTGCGGAGATCATACGGTTGGTGCAGGATATTAAAAATGAAACGGTAGGTCCAGATTAAGTTTGACCTCGATCTTTGTTAAGGGGCTGTTTATTTTGAAATGGTTTTGTATTCGAATTTGTTTATTAATCAGCATCCTGAGTGTAGGATTGTTGTCGATTGGCACGCCTTCGGCCTGGGCTAAGACCGTGCCACAACTTGAATGGGTCAAGCAGGTCGATTCTGGCCAATGGGGGGATGGATTCACTCCGCATTACTTCAGACTGGATTCATCCGGCAACCTAAACATTCTGGTGAGAAAGGTTGTGAATGAGGACCTCATATATGTGGAGAACATTAGTGGTGAAACCGGGGACATCCGATGGTCCAAGCCAGAATCTGATTATGGTTCAACCAGTGATGGTTACATGTATACTTTCAAACCTGCTGAAACTGATGACTATGAAAAAAGATTTGATGATATTATTACGGTCTCGGATCTGACAACCGGTAAACCGATATGGTCCTCAATAAACCCTTACTTTCGTGAAGGTCAGTCCTCAGATTTCACCAAAAACGGAACAGTTTATTCTTTTACTTATCACAAAAACAAATATATAACTCTTTATTATTATGATGAACAGGGACATCGAAGCAAAAAGCTTGTTCTCCCCTATATGCAATACTACACAATAGAAGGCAAATTTATTTTAGGTCAACCGGGCAACAAAAGTCCGTATACTCATGTTTTTGATCTTTCTACAGGTAAGAAGCTAACGGTGCTGACCAATGAAACAACCTTGCCCTACGGGAATAGGGTTACGGACGATGGAACCCTAATAACCCGGAAGTTTATCAATAACCGTGAACTTGAGTTGAGGGCGTACTCGCCTACGGGAGCTTTGAAATGGAAGTATGATTTTTCTTTTAAAAAAGGGCCTCCCCAGATATTTATCATCCATAATCGTGTGCTGTATCTGGAACAAACCGCAGGCAATATCATGCTTATGAATTCGGATGGAAAATTCATTACAGGAGTCAATGAAAATCCCTTCTACATGCAAGGTGATCCAAATAGCCCTCTGAAAATGGCAATCGATTTACAGAGTTTTATGTACATCCAATACACGGAACAGGGAATAGAACTCGTGATTAGAGATTCAAATAATCTGAGAGAGCTCTATCGGGTGACACAGAACGATTGGAACGATGTAAGGTTTAATCAAGATGAATTGTTCCTCAATAAGCAAAATGAATTATTTTTCCTGCCTTCCGACGGGCAGACGATAAGAAAGTATCAGTTACTTCCATAATCCAGAGAACATTACATAAGGAGTCTACCAATCATGAGTTTAAAGCGAATCAACTATTGGCTTATAGCCAGCCTATGCTTCTTCCTTGCAATCCCATCCGAGCCAGCTCTGGCTAAAGATCTGCTGCAATTCCAATGGGGGTATGATATTACCAACGGTGGACAGAGTGCAACAAGCTCATATTCAATGAAGAGTGTTACAGATGCCATGGGGAATGAAAGTCTTCTCGTAACTAAAGTAGACAAGAATAATGATTATTATATCGACAGTGTAGATGCCAAAACAGGGGAGCTCCTTTGGTCGATTCCAACGGACGACGAGTACACGCTTTCCGATGATGGATACATGTTTATTTTTGCCGATAATCAAGTGAGTGCCAAGCATATAGCCACAGGTCAGATCCGTTGGACAGCACCTCTGCCCGGGCCGCCAGAAGATTGGAGACTATACTCGGCTGAATCAGCCATTCCAGGCGAAAATGGAAGTCTATATTTGATTTCAGTCTCCCATGATAATAAAAGCAATGTACTCTACTATTACGATGCTAGTGGAAATTTAAGTCGAAAGTTCAAGGTTCCATATTTTATGCAGCAGATTCATGGTGATGTGATTGTCGGCAGTAAATTTGGCGATAATCCCGATTTTTACTTGATTAGCCTGACCAGCGGACAAAAAATTAAAACGATTACTGGTGGTAAAGGTTACAATGGGATTAAGAGTCTATCTGACGGCACATTCCTGCATTATAATATCTACAAAAAAACAATAACGCTTAAAGGCTACAACAGCATAGGGCAGCTAAACTGGACAAAACAACTTCCTTATAAGGAATATTCAACAGAGCTTTTTGCATTGAAAGGTCGTTTTATATTTGTGGATTATAAAAATAAACGAATCAAGCTATATTCATCTTCAGGTAGATTAATTGCTGAGAAGGCATACCTGCCAGTATCATATCCCAATATGGCTTTGGATGGCACAAGTTTGATGTTTAAATCTGAAAAGAATGACGCAGATGAACTAGAACTAATAATTATGGACACAAACAACCTGAAGGTTTTGTACACTTACAAAAATGGCGAATTTGATCTTCATAAGGAACGTCTATTTCTCAATAACACAACGGGTCTGTACATCCTAAGCGACGAAGGTCGTACCTTAGTTAGCACTCAGTTAATTAAATAGCATAATCAGAAGCATCAAAAGCATCACAAGAGGAATGTCCTCATGTTGATGTTAACGCTAAATCACACTGAAAAAGCCCTCACCAATCCAGTAATGGGTCGTGAGGGCTTCTTTATATTTGGTTGTATCTCTAGCTTTTCGGGGTACAACTCTACATCAAGTCTTTTAATTCCGCCACTTCTTTGCAAGTTCACCAATCTGATGTGGCGTCGTGCGGCAACAGCCGCCAATAATTTTTGCACCCGCAGCAACCCACTGTTCCGAAGCATCACTCATACTGCCACACGTTCCCTGTCCACTCCACGTCTTCGTTGCAGCATCGTATACTTCTCCCGAGTTCGGATACACAATAACAGGTTTGTCGCTGGCACGGCTGAGAATACTTACGGCTTCTGTCACCACTTCCATGGGAGCACAGTTCAGGCCAATCGCAGCAATCTGCGGCTCGGAACCAAACAATCGTGCACATGTCTCAATCGGCGTGCCTTCGCTGATTGCCGTCCCGTCTTTTAAAGAAAAAGATAACCAGGCATACGCATGAGGAAACTCCTTCAGTAAATCAACCAGCACCTGTGCTTCCTGCAACGAAGGAATCGTCTCAAACGCCAGAATATCAGCACCCGCTTCAATCAGCGCCGCCATACGCGGACGATGGAATGCAGCCAACGTCTCATCCGACACGCCGTAGTGACCGACATACTCCGATCCATCAGCTAGATAAGCGCCGTAGGGCCCAACGGATGCAGCAACCATCGGTCGTGGCCGAGCCAAGACCCCTGTCTCCAAGACATCAGACGTTTGTTGTGCCGTTCCGAATACCAGATTGCCCTCCGGTTTGACTGCCGTGTTTTCAAATCCCCCGTCCTGCACTTCTGCCCATACGTCATCTCTCGCCTGTGCAGCCAGTTCCACCGTCTTGCGAATAAGGTCCAACGCTGCTTGCTCGCCGATTCCTCTCTTGCGGAACCCCTCCACCGTCGCCTGATAACTGGATGTAATTGCACAGTCGGCTCCTGCGCGGAAATAATCCGCATGGACCTGAACGATAACATCTGGATTCTCGAGCAATACACGAGCCGACCATAGTGGATCATCCAGATCACACCCATGCTGTTCGAGTTCCGTGGCCAGCGCTCCATCCAGAATCATGACCGGATACTCACGCAGGATCTGTTCTATGGGATTAGTCTGTACAATATAAACGAGATAATAGGCACCGCTGGATACAGTGACGTACGATAGACAAGATCTTTGACCGCATGTCCTTCCCGGATATACTGTCTGCGGAACATATACTGTGAAGCACTGATGCTCATCCATACCGCAACGACAGCCAGACCTGAAATGGAGACCAGTGTAATATACACGGTACCTGGCGCAATGATGCTGGACAGCAGAGCCAGTGCACCACCCACCATACTAATCAGAAGCGCATTCAATGGTACTCCGCGTTTGGTCAACTTGGCAAACCACGGAGAGATCGTTCTCTTGTCAGCCAGAGACCAGAGCATCCGTGAAGATGCATAGAGGCCCGAATTGGCAGCAGAGAGAATCGCCGTCAGAATAACAAAGTTCATAATGTCTGCTGCATAGGGTACTCCCACCCGCTCCATTACCGCTACAAACGGACTTTCCAATACACTGGCATCCGACATAGGCAACAAGGCCGAGAGAATAATAATCGTTCCGATAAAAAAGATAATTAAACGCCACAGTGTGGTATGGATCGCTTTTGGAATCGTCTTCTCCGGATTCTCTGTTTCCCCGGCAGCAATCCCAATCAATTCGGTACCCGAGAACGCAAAGTTTACGGCAAGCATCGTCATTAGTATCGCAGTAGCCACATTGGGGAACCAACCAGATGCTGTAATATTGGATAGAAACGGTGCAGGTTCCGAATCTGCCATTGGAATAATACCGAACATGGCTGCGCCCCCAAGAATAATGAAGACTAAAATTGCAAGGACTTTAACTGCGGAAAACCAGAACTCCGATTCCGCAAAAAATTTGACGGTCAGCGCGTTGAACAGGAAGATCATAAGAGCAAACAATGTGCTCCAGATCCAAACATTCACTGAAGGAAACCAGCGCTGCATCAACAGCCCGGCCGCTGTAAATTCGGAACCGAGGGCAACCGTCCAAGTGAGCCAATACAACCAGGCTACAGTGTATCCTGTTGCTGGTCCAATATATTTTGCCGCATAGCTATGAAACGCCCCTGTCTCTGGCATATGAACAGAAAGTTCACCTAGACAGAGCATGACCAGCTAGACGACAATCGCTCCGATCAGATAAGACAGAATGGTACCGATCGGTCCTACCTGCTGGATGGTATAACCCGAACTAAGAAAAAGACCTGTACCAATGACACCACCAAGTGAGAGCATGATTACATGACGTGCCTGCATTTTGCGCTGAAAATGCCCTGTATCTTTGTTGTTATTCATGTCTGCTCCCCTACTTCTTCATCCAGAAAACAACAAAACAAAAAGACACACTCTTCCTGAAGAGTGCGCCGTTACTGACAAATAAAAACAAACGCTCCTATCTATCAGGCTGTTCACCCGCTGGAATTAGCACAGTATCCTTCAGATCTGTTGCTGAGGTTTCTAAGGGCCAGTCCCTCCACCTCTCTGGATAAGAAAATGATTTTTTATAAAAATAGCGATCTATCATGCTTGTGTCAACTATTAAAAAGAAACGTCTCTCTTATTCCGTCGATGATCCCTGATTTGTGATTTTAACTTTAATATCATACGTGATTGGAATTTCACTAAACGTTTCGTCCCAGTTATTTTTAATTTTCTTCCATACCCGTGGATATTTGATTCGCAGCTTATCGCCAAACCCTGCTGCATCCACCTTGTAGACATCCTGCATTTTGTGAAGCAATTGATCTACCTGTTGTTCAGCCATATGACCGAAGTCCTTCTCCAGACCATCCAGATAATGCTCAGAACCATGCGCTTCCGGAGCTGTCCAATTTTCCATAAACCAGCCGTCTGATTCAATTTGAACATGAAATGAAATATCGTCGCCCTTAACTGTGGGAATAATTTTCGATTTTATGTGTTTAATCTCGTAGGTTATAGTGCTGCCGTCTTTGTGTGTATACGTCTTAACGACTCCACCTTTCGCTTTTCCTTGTACCCAGGATAGTCCCTCCATGTCCGTCTGATTCAGACTTCCGATCCATCGGTTCGTTTTCCCGCTAAAAATGGCCGCTCCCGAAAACTTGTGTTCCCCCTCATAGGAGATGACATTTTGCAGCAAATAGCTCGACCCCGATTGCATGGTTGCATCCAATTTGGCGAGTGACACTGGTGGCAGAATTTTATTGGTACGATACACATTGTCCACAAGTCCGGTAAGGTAGAATGAAGGAATCTCACTGGGATCGTTGGACGTCAATGCATCCAGTGCCCTGCGATCACTGACAACAACCAGACAGCTTGGCCGAATATCATTATCACGCAACACAAAATCAAGCAGTTGATCCAGTCTGAATTTCCGGGCCACCTCGGAGGACACCACGATGACTTTCAGATGATGTCCAATCAGCGGCCGGTCTCTTCTCAGAGAGAACTGACGAAATATCTGTATAACTGAATCGCCTGTTAATTGTTCGTTAAAATAGGACTTCCCTGCTCCAGGGGATCCTTGCTGGCTCTCTTCCTTGGATGATCCCTTAGGAACAATCTGAACCGTAGCTGTGATATTATTCCTTTTCGGATAGTGTCCACCCTGTTCATTCACACTCTTCTCAAATTCTGTCTCTTTGGCAACATCAATACCCAGTCCCACGTACACACTAAGATCCTCAATCTCTTTGCTGCTCCAGCATCCAGAGGTAAACAACAGCAGCATTAATCCAGGCAGCAATAGCGCTAATCTGACTTTGCGACTCATGCGTACTTCCCTCCTTTTTTGCGGAGGATGCTAATCAACAGCAGGACTGTAGGCAGAATTCCAAATAGGTAAATGGATAAATTACCCACCGCATCCCCCAGTTGAAATGTTTCGTTCACATCCTTGGGAATTAAGGCGATGATATAAAT
>NZ_LGRP01000022.1:0-27752 GCF_001636635.1 Paenibacillus sp. O199 | reverse complement strand
CGAGAAGATTTGCATGATCCAGATCACGAGCAGCAGCGATTCAAAACGCTCAAAGATCAATCCCTGTAGCTCAAAGCTTCTCATCAGATCCAGGGTAGGCCACGTTCGAGTTTTCATGCCTTCAATGGAAAGACTTCCGATTACCATAACTACCGTAATTAAGTAGATGCCTGTCGGAACGAGCGTACCCCACATTACCGCTTTGATCCCTTTTTGCGGGTGCTGCATATAAGCCATGATGACAAACATCACTTCATAGCCCGTATACGCAAGCAAAGTTGACTTAAGTCCCTTGAATACCGGCATAATCCCTTCTCCCAATACGGGTCTCAGGTTATTAATTTCAAACAGTTTGCTGCTAAGCAAAATCGCAATGACAAAAATGATAAGTGTGATGGGCAAAATAATCTCGAATAAACGTGCTACTGCACCAAGACCGCCTGAGTTCAAATAGATGCCCACCCACATGAAGACCATAACAATAGCCCAGACCGGTGTTCCTTCCAGCAGATAAAGTCCGGTTACTTCTGCCATGACCCGAATTTCAAATGCCGAAATGACCAGAAAATAGATAATCGCAACCGCTCCCAGTATAAAAGCAATCCATGAACCTGTTATTTCCTGAACAAACTGAAAACCCGTTTTGCCAGGAAATCGTCGGCACAGGATGACGAGCATAATGCCGATAAACGTGGCGATTAGCCCGGATATGATGATGGAGATCCAGACATCCGGTGTGTCTACCGCCTCAACCGTAGTACGCGGAAGTGTCAAAATCCCAGCGCCCAGCATGTAATTGATAATCATGACTCCGGTCTGGGTTGTCGTCAGCTTATCCGTGGGACGATTCACGTTATCACCTCTTTGCTCTGGTTTAAAATGTTTATGTTAATCTTGCTATTCATCTATTTCTTGCGATCCGGATCGGTAGGGTTCATCATGCGCGGACGCCGCCTCATCATTTTTAATGGTGCACGGATCAGCAAGTCCTTCCATTCGCTCAAGCTATACGGAACCACTGGGCTGACATAGGGAACCCCAAAGCTTTTCAGGCGCACGAGATGGCTGCAAATAAGCAGGAAGAACATAATCACCCCGAATAATCCAAGCGCCGCTGCACTGAACATGCCTGTAAAACGTAAAATTCGCAGTGTAATTCCAGCACTATAGGTAGGGATGGAAAATGAGGAGATCGCCGTTACCGCAACTACGATGACGAGAAATGGACTGACAATACCGGCCTGTACGGCCGCATCCCCAATAATGAGACCACCGACGATGCCCATCGCCGGACCGATCGGTTTGGGCAGACGTATACCAGCCTCACGCAATATTTCAATGGCTGTCTCCATAATGAGAGCTTCAATAATGGAAGGAAACGGTACACCATTTCGCGTCTCAATAATGGTCAATGCCAACTTCGTGGGAATCAGACCAGGATGAAATGAAATAAAGGAGATGTACAAGGCAGGAGCAAATAGCGCAATCATGGCTGCAAGAAAACGAAGCATGCGCAGAAATGTGCCTGGTATCCAGCGCTCATAATAATCCTCAGGAGATTGCAGCAGCATGCTGAAGGTTGCGGGCACAATTAAGGCAAACGGTGTACCATCAAGCAGTATGGCAACACGTCCCTCTAACATTCCGCTGATTACGCGGTCTGGCCTTTCCGTGTTTTGGATCTGTTGAAACGGACTCAGCTCATCGTCTTCAATTAGCTGCTCCACATAACCGGATTCCAGCATGACATCCATATCCAATCCTTCTATGCGCCTCTGGACCTCTGCCACAAGCTCAGGATCGGCAATATCCTCTATATACGCGATAGCAAGATCCTTCTTGATCCGGGTACCCACTTCAAATTTCTGAATAAACAAACTCTGATTGCTTCCGAAGCGTCGCAGTATACCTGTATTGTCACTGAGATGCTCCGTAAATCCAATTCTTGGCCCGCGAAGCAATGCTTCGGACAAGGGCTCTTCAATGTTGCGGCTTATTCCTTTGGGTGTGCCAATCATCAGTGCACCTTGCATGCCATCCACAAGGAGTGCATTTTTACCCCCAAGTACTCCCAAGGCCAGCTCCTGTAACGATTCGGTCTCCTGTATCTGGCTGACAGGCAGAAGTTGATTACTTAGATAGTTCTTAATCTGATGTATATCGGCTGGATGAAGGAAGCTCTCCTGTTGCAGTTCCGGTACACCCCTGATCATCAGAGGTGTAATCAGATGCTCATCAATCAATTGCTGGTCCACAAGACCATCAATATACATGACCGCTGCCCTTGTATTCGTGCCTCGTATTGTAAACTCTCGAATATGTACATCAGCATTCTGAGCAAAGGTCTCCTTTGAACTAATTAAATCGGTAACATAATTCCCGGTAAGCTTGATATTGGCATAACGCCCTGTTTCTAAACTCTGGTTCTCATCAGATCCTGATGATACAGATTGCTCGTCGTTATTGCCTTGGTTTTGATCTGTAGAAATTGCGAAGCTTCCCTGATCCACGGAAGAACGAATCCAACGGGTTATTTTCAGAATCGATAGCGGAATGACACATAACAAAAAAGCCTGTAACCATATGGGCCACTCCGGCACGTACGACCAAATCGTTGACCACATCACCCTCACCCCAACATTTCTCTGCGCTATGAACTTGCAGGTATTCCAGAGTATTGTTTCCCCGATTGCTCACAATAATTCCCGTTTTTTTGAACAACAAAAAGCAGATGCCTCTATTGGCACCCGCTTCCCTAGGGGTTATTGGAGTTTACCTTATCTATACGATTTTGGTTACGTGTTGCGCCTTCTCATCAAGTAGATGTGCAGACGCCGCAATGGTTGTAAAATCATTCAACGCCACCTCGATCTGCTGCTGACTTCGCTCCACGTAGCCTTCAACCTTCTGTGTTCCGCCAGAAATGTTCGTAATCTCTTTGGTTATCCCATTCACACTATCCCGAATCTCATTAATGGAATTTTCGACCATAGCCGATAGTTTGCGTACTTCCTTGGCTACAACATCGAACCCGCGCCCATATTCGCCTGCATGTGCCGCTTCAATCGCAGCGTTCAGGGCCAGAAGCTGGGTCTGCGACGCAATTTCGCGAATCGTTTTAACAACTCCCTGGATAGAACGTGCCTGTTCTTGCAAATGATTCAGTGTCGCTCGGTTGTGGGCGGAAACTTCAGATATATACGTGATACTGGACATCAGCTCACGGCTTCGCTCAATGCCGATATCAGCATGTTCGTTCAGATCATGTGACATCGTCTTCAGTTCATTAACTACAGCTGAAATATTATTCTGACGGGTCGTGATGTTTGTAGCTATTTTGGACACACCCAATATATTCTGATTCAATTCATCATAGACGGGCATATATGTCGCTTCAAGCCATACGGGATTTCCCTTTGCATCCTTGCGTTCAACCTTGTCCTGGAAGCTAGTACCGTTAAAAATACTACTCCAAAACGCGTTATAGTCAGGGCTTTTCACGAACTCGTCGAAACAAAATTGCTCATGCTGCATGCCATACATCTCAGCTACGGAATAGCCCATCGTCTGGGCAAAAACTTCATTTACATACGTAACCCGTCGATCCATATCGAATCGAATGATAGCCAGACTTTTCTCCATGGCCTTAATGACCAGCGCATCGGTAACAACATCTTTTTTTTCCACATCTACTATAGGCAAAGCGATCCCCACTCCCTGACTTCTTCCCATGATTAAACCGTTCTCATTCTGGCAGTTCCTGTTGTAGTGCAATTATGTATTCAACTGAATAGAGACGACTCTATTATTGTATACTCCAATTGCAGTCAATTGGATCACTCCCAAATCAATTTCTAACAATTCGGTTACGGCTTGACTTTTTATACCCAATAAACTAACTGTCTAAACATTATTTTTCATGAGCAAATTCTAACACAAAAAGGAGCGGATTAACCGCCCCTAATTATGGTATAACCTTCCATAGCTTTGATGTTATCAGTAGTCGTCTCTGTATATTACGCTACCTGTTTCATCCATCAGTCTCGCGGCAATTTATCTGCGTACCGACTGCGCAAGTCAGCGAGCCGCTCCAGCTTAGACAGCGCATGGTCCTTCTGCATCAATCCCACCGCCAGCACCAGTTGTTCCATTAACAGTAGTGGAGTAACCATGGAATGAAATTCGCCAAGCTCCCCTCTACTAACGTAAAAAGATAACTCCGTCCCCAATCCATATAAGAGGTCTTCCCGATCTGTTACAAGTACGGCTTTACTGTCTGTATCTCTGGCATAATCCAGAATGACCTCTGCTTCAGGCAAGAGTCTTGTAAAACACATCAGCAGCACAACATCCTCCCGTTGCATATGCATCAGTGATTCCAATAATTCATGGCCACCTCCGGCGAGGTGGATGACCGTCAATCCGAATCGGGATAGCCGAAAGGACAATAATTCCGCCAAACCAGCGGAAGGCCCTGGAGCATACACATATACTCTTCGTGCTTCAGCAAGGATGGCTGCTGAATGCTCCAGATCCCCCTGCTTCATATGGGATAACGTCTCCTGCAAATGGCTGACAGAGGCCTCCAGTAACTGAACGGGAAGGCTGTCCGTATCCATGCGGGATATGGTTTTATTTAATTTAAGGGCAGGTGTAGTGTCTTCGGATGTACGAAGCCGGATTTTGAATGCTTTGGCATTGTCATATCCAACCGCCCGCCAGAAACGGGATACGGTCGCAATACTGACCCCCAGCCTGTCGGCAATCTCCTGTTCCGTCATGAACAGAATCTCTTCCGGATTGCGTTCAACAAAATCAGCAATTTTCAGATGACCTGGCGACAGCTGTTCTTTATGAGTAAACAAATTCATTCCGTATGCACTCCTTTTCTCGCTCTGCACTCAGTATATCAGTTGAAAGGAAGAGAAGTGGGCTATGTATGTAATATTTTTTTCATTAAAATCTTAATGTGTAATAAAAATTACATCCGATTTACAAATGTCTTCTTTCCCGTTAATACTCTGCCCCTAGACTGTGGCTATGATGATCACTAACTTTCAGGGAGGTATGTATCGATGAAGAAGATGACTGAGCGTTATACGCTGACGTCTTCACAGAAAATGATGGTGTTTGTGCTATCCATGTCACTGTACGGCTTGTCCAACATGTTCACAGAGCTTATTCCCAAGCTCCAGCTTGGACCGATTGAATTGTCTGTTGAGTACTTTGCCTTCATTCCGCTGACACTTTGCATTTTGTTCCACCCCATGATTGCTGCCCTTGGTGCGGCTCTTGGCGAAGTGATCTTCGGTGAGCTGATGCTGGGGCAATTTGGCGGACTGGGCGAGCTGGAGAAATTCCTTACCTTTTCCTTTGCCATGTATGTCGCAGGACGTATGGTCAGTGATCCTCGCAATCGCAGACAGGTCGGAATCGCAGCGATGACAGGCGTCATCATTCATCAGTTCCTTAGTTCACTGGTGGATATCGGTAAAGTGTGGATTGGTGTGGAGCAGCTGGAAGCCGTCCCTGGACTTGCGGAAAGTGTTGTGCTGATTGAAGGGGTTGGCTTTCTGAATGACGTACTGTTCTCAGGCATCCTGTTCGCTCTGCTGCCTACGCTGTATCTCGTACCCCTACTCTATGGCAAAATTGAACCACTGCTCGGCATCAAACCTCGTAATCCAGGGATGAAGTATGAAGGAATCGGCTTCTTCCGTCCGAAACTGATCCTGATCGGTGTGCTGCTGCTTGGGCTGGCCTTTGGTGCGGAATCCCTGTCCGAAATGGATATCAACTTCGCTGTTTGGGAGACGGACTATGCAGATCAATATGGTTCGGCTTCAATATGGATTAGTATCGGAGCTGCCGCATTGGTTGCTGTGGTGACATTACTGATCATGCGCGCTAAACGAAGCAAAAACAAAACGGTACCCGGTACGGAGAATCGCCCTTATGCATAATGAAATGTCCACATCAGCTTCTGTTTCCGCATCGGATTCTGCCATTTCCATTCAAAATGTCATCTTTACGTATCCTGGCTCCGAAGAGCCCGTCCTGAACGGAGCTTCACTCGAACTCCCACGAGGCAGTTTTACAGCCATTATCGGGGGCAACGGTTGCGGCAAATCCACCCTGTGCAAGTTGTTTAATGGCCTTATTCCTCAATTCTATACAGGGGACTTCTACGGTGAAGTCCATGTACTTGGAACGCCTGCCGAAGGACGAAGTGTTGCAGACCTATCCAGAAAAATCGGTTACGTATATCAGGATTTCGATAACCAGCTCGTGCGGCCCACCGTTTTGGACGAGGCTTGCTTTGCACCACTCAATTACGGACTGCCCAACTATCGGGAGCTCGGTGAACGCGCACTTGCCATGTGTGGTCTGGATACCATTCATAACCGATACATCTGGGAATTAAGTGGTGGGCAGAAACATCTGCTCGCTCTGGCCGGTGCTCTGTCGCTCGACCCCGATATCCTGATCGTGGATGAACCTGTCTCACAGCTTGACCCGCAGCATGCAAGACTCATCTATGAGTGTCTTTCGAAATTGAATACGGAATATGGCAAGACGATTATCGTCATCGAGCACCATACTGAATTTATCGCCGACTTCTGCGCAGATGTGGTATTGATGGACAAAGGCCGGGTCTTGTGGAACCTTCCTGTTAAGGAAGGTTTGAATCGAATTGCGGATCTGGAACGGCTGGGCATTCAACCTCCTGAGGTTACACGGGCAGCTATTCAGGCTGCAGAGTTATCGCAGGGAGAAAAAACAATTGCGGGCCTCTCAGGTTCAGAACGACGCTTCCCGATTACTGTGGAAGAAGCAAACGTTTATTTTGCCGAGCATTACCCATCCATTCCATCCGCTTCTTTGCAAAATGAACCTTCATCCTATTCGAACTTGGCACGCGACGTTTCTAGCCAAATTGCAAATACAAAGCGTTCAACGCCTGCCTCGGCTGCTGAACCGTTGATGCCTATCGTTCAGTTTCATCAAACCCGGCTGCGTTACAGAGGACTGGGCAAAAAAGAACATGAAGTCATTCGTGGTGTTAATATTTCACTCCATGAAGGAGAACGGATTGCCTTGATTGGCAACAATGGTGCGGGTAAATCCTCCTTACTGAAGATGATGGCTGGCATTAGCCTACCTCAAGAAGGCAGTGTCAGTGTTCTGGGTGAAGTTACGCACCGTTCCTCTTTGGAGCAGCTGGCGGGGAAGGTCGCCTATATTTTTCAGAACTCTTCCGAAATGTTTATCGAAGACAGTGTTCGTAAAGAAGTCGCGTATTTCCTGAAGAACCGTCGCATCCCGGAAGCTGACCAGCAAATTGCACATGTACTGGAGCGTTTTCGGCTTACTCCGCTGCAAGAGCGGGATGCCCGGCTTCTCAGTGGTGGACAACAGCGGCGTGTCACACTTGCCATCGGTGCAGCCATAAAGCCTTCACTTATGCTGCTGGATGAGCCCACCGCCAATCTGGACCTTGCCACTCGCGAGGAACTGATAGGTGTACTGGATGAGCTGGATCAGTATGTGCGAACAACCGTCATTGCCACGCATGATATGCAGCTGGTTACCCAGTGGGCTAGTCGCGTTATCGTGCTTCACAATGGTCAGGTGGAAGCAGACGGCACACCTGCCGACGTGTTTGCGGATGAGTCCCTTCTGCGCCGCTCCGGACTTGCGCTTACACAGATCATGGAGCTCTCCCACCGGATGGGTCTACCGACACTTTCACCGACAACCGAGGCTTTTGTTGATACTCTCTTGAATCAATCACTCACCAAGGAGGATATGCATCATGCAGCTTGTCCGCAACTGGTTTGACAAAATATCCATTGAACGCATTCAGCTTGAGCTGATGAATACCGTATATGGCAGCGGACATGCCAGCCTGTCGCGGATTGATCCCCGTGCCATGCTGATCTGGTATCTCTTTTTTGCCATCGTTCCCTGGTTTGTTCATAACGGAACTGTGCTGCTCGGCATGTTTCTGTTGATGGTGACTACCACCATATTGTCCAGAGCCGCTCCTTTTATCATTATCATTCTCTGCTTAGGATTAATCGGCCAGGTCGGGTGGATGTTTATCATCTCGCTGTTCTTCGGTGGCAATCTGGAATCTGCATTCCCCCTGCTGCTGCTTACTTTGAAGCTGTCCATCGTCTCGCTGGCGAGTATCACCGTCTTTTCGGGCATGGACCCGGAACGGATCGGCGATGGGTTACTTGCGCTCGGCATGCCTGCGACGTTTTCTTTCAGCCTCTCTTATGCTTACCGCATATTGCCGGTGCTGTTCGGTGAATTCCGCAACATCATGCTGTCCTACAGACTGCGAGGTCAGGTTCCCTCCCGGCACGGATGGCTCTATTGGCGGCTCGTTGTCTACTATATGAAGCTGTTCGTTGTGTCCTTCTTCCCGCTAATGCTGGCTACCGCCAAACGTTCCCGCACAACGGTGGAAGCACTGGAGACACGCGGTTTCTCGTACGGCATGAAACATCCTGAGTCCAAACGCCTGAAGCTGGCCCATCTGAAAATCACCTCACGTGACCTCGGATTTCTCGCCGGATCGGCAATCTATGTTACACTGCTGTTCTGGCTCGGCGGGCATTACGAGATTCTGTAATTCAAAATAAAATGCTGTAACTATTCATACCATTAATCATTCATGGAATAAAGGAGTGTCTTCTATGCGCATTGATCTTCATACACACGGCAAATTATCCAAAAACTCTGATTTCTCGGTCGATTACTTCACCGAAATGGTCAACGAAGCCATAGCCAGCGGGCTCGAAGCCCTTGCGCTTACCGAACATTTTAACACCCGCAACTTCTACGAGGTCTATGAGACGCTGGATCGTCTTTATCCATACAACGGGGAGTACTACGATGCAGATGGACTGCGCATTTTTCCCGGCATGGAAGTGGATATTCAGGAGACAGGACATATTTTGCTGGTGGGTCAAAAAGAACATATTCTTGCCGTCCGCAGCGGCCTGGAGCAATATACAGCCAAAGGTTCATTCATTCCTTTTGCCAATCTGTTGGATATGGCCGAAGCATGGCCTTTGCTCAAAATTGGCGCACACCCTTTCCGCGAGTCCACCCCGCTGTATCAACTCGATCGTGATTTATTGGGACGTCTGGACGCTTTTGATCTGAACGCCAAGGATATGTATCAATACGGCATCGAGACGTGCCGCGGTCAGGTTGAACCATTCGCCCAGTCCCTCGGTAAACCCGTCACTGCCGGAAGCGATACCCACCAGTGCCTGCAATACGGTAGTGTGTTCAATGTGCTGGATCGTCCATGTGCATCGGTTGCCGAGCTCAAAGAGCAAATTCTCGCTGGTACGTACGGCATCGAAATATCCAACGATCTTCCTCTCCGTGTCAAAGCCTCCGTTATGCTGAAGAAAGTGATGAAACGTCTTGCCAAGCTAGAAGCTACCCGTTTGCAAAAAGTATAGGGAAAAGAAGACCACAACTTCTAAAGAATTCAAAATGAGCCCAAAGGATATACATCCTCCAGGCTCATTACGGATTCACTTTCACCTAATTAAAAATCATGCACCGTCACACAAAGCTGAATCACGATTCCGAACGGATCACGGACGATTCCATACCCCGGACTAAACTCGTTTTGCTCATAAGGCACCAACACCCTAACCTGCTCATGTTGTACCAGCGAATTATACAGCTCCGTCATCGTACTTTTATCTTTCGATTGAATGCATAATGACGTGCTGTTTCCCTGCTGCCACGGTCGACCCGTATCCATTTCTTCCTCAGCAATCATCAATTTATTTACCCCGATCTGGAGTACCGAATGTGTTATATATTCATCCTGCCCTTCAGGATACTCAAACCCCGGATTCATTTCCTTCATCTCTTTATAATTTTTCTTGAACAACACATTAGCCCCCAGGTACTTCTCATAAAAAGCAATGGCTGCCGCAGCGTCTCCATTCATCGACAGAAACGGGATCACTTCAAAATTCATCTGTATTGCCTCCTTCGTGTGATTGGATTACACTGTTTACTATAACGACAAAAGGTGCCAATCCATGGCACCATTGAGAGGTTTTTTTATGAAAAAATCAGAACGCATGAACCAGATGCTGCGCTTTATCAATCAAAAACAACACTTCACCCTGCAAGATCTCATGCAGGAGTTTCAGATATCCAAGAGAACCGCATTACGAGACATCGCGTCATTGGAGGAAATCGGTGCTCCCATTTATGCCGAGTATGGACGTTATGGGGGATATCGTTTGCTTCAGCAAATGCAGCTGCCACCCATTTCATTTAATACAAGTGAGCTTCATGCCCTCTACTTTGCCATGCAGGCATTGCGCAGCTTTACCAACCTGCCCTTTCAGATCTCTTTTCGTTCCATTCACGAGAAGTTTCTAAGTGCCTTATCCGAAAACCAGAGACAGGATATTGAACAAATCCAGCATCGGGTCTCTTTTCGACACACCGAGCAAATCCGGGATAGTGAGCATTTGGAGTTTCTATTAATGGCCGCTGTACAGAATATAGTGATACAGATTACGTATCAATATATTCGCAGTAGTAGTAGTAACCCAGATACCAGCTCAAATCCCGATAAAACTAAGCCCAGCATACGCACCATTCAGCCAATCGCCCTCTATGCCATGAAAGGCTACTGGTATTGTCAGGCGTATGATCTCGATAAACAGGCGTACCGTGTGTTCCGATGTGACCGGATCACCTCATCCGAGGCGACAGATATCGAACCTATACCACATATTAATGAACTCAATCTACAGGATGCCCACTCGTTATGGAAACCATCAGAGAACGCTATCCCATTCAAATGTCTGATCAATGAAGCCGGGGTTGAGCTGTTCCTGCAAGAACAGTTTCCATCCATGCGGATCATTAACGAATCTGGAACTGATACTGAACAAACTGGATACGCCTATTTAGTCGGGTCGTATGAATTCCATGAGCTTGAGTTCATCATTCGCTATCTCGCAAACTTTGGCAAGTCCATCAAGATCATGGAGCCCGATACCTTAAAGGAATCCTTAAGACAGCACTATGTGGATTTACTCGACCATGTTTAACTACCGCCACCAATAACCACTTAATGTTTACGACTTCATCGCACATTGATATCACTCTTTTTCCGTCAAACTCTGGACTCTGATTTATCATGAACCGCTGGAGAGCTTTTTTTATTGCCTATCGCCAACTGAACTATGATTTGCAGCACGATGATTATAGCCAGACCATAGAACGCTTGGACAAAACTGCCCGTGGTATCATGGAGCCAGCCGATCGCCAGTGGACCGAGGGCGCCCAGAATGTAACCGCCCGATTGGGTCATGGCTGACCAAGCGCTGGCTTCCTGAGCGTTATTCGTCTCATCAATGGGCAACATTAGAGCGATCGGGAATAGTCCCCCGGCACCAATGCCGAGTGGGATCGCGGCCAGCCAAGGACTGACGGACAGGTTCAGCATTAAGACGCCTATTAACTCCATTAACGCACATCCAACAAGCCAGAATACACGTCTTTGGTAACGGTGAACGAGCATTGGAATGAATAACGTAGACGGCAATGAAATTAACGTAAATAAAGTTTGGATGCTGCCGGCAGTCTCTTTCGTATATCCCTGGCTCTGGATCGCAGGCGCAAGCCATGCAGTCAATGAATAGAAGATTGCTGCCATCAGTCCGAAGAACACTGTCAGCACCCATGCTCGTATATTTTTCACTGGAAGAGCTTCAACATTCACAGCTGAAACCTGCCCCGATTGTCGATCCTTTCGTGCTGACAAGGCTAATTTTATCCAGATCGGCAAAGCAATGACGGCGAGCAATGCCCACATCGCTGATGATCCCTTCCACGAACCCCCCAGGAGATTTTGAAGAGGAACCGATAATCCAACGCTAATGCTGGCCCCCACGACCATAGCTGTAGAGTAGATCCCCACCATGGCAGCAACTCGTGTAGGGAAGTACTGCTTGATAAAGCTGGACAACAACGGACCAGCCAATGCAATCCCAATACCGGATAGAAATGAAGTAAACATCATCAGAGGCGTTGCACCCACGAACAACCGCAATGCCGTACCTATTCCAATGAGGATTAAAGCCAAAACGATCGCACCTTCATTCCCCCACCTCCTGCTTAGCTTTACGGAAAATGGAGCGAATATACCCATACATAATACGGGAAGCGTAGTTAACAGACTTGCTGCAATTCCGCTAATACCCAGATCACTTTGTATGGTACTCATTAAGGGAGAAATGGATGTAATGGGTGGTCGCAGATTCAATGAAGCCAGAATAAGCGCCAGAACGATATAAAACAGTTTCACTATAGATCACCTCATGTATGTTATATAGTTGCATTCACTAATGATCCAGGCTGTAGATCTTTTTGTGGTGCAAGACTAGTATAGAAGCATTATAATGATTGAACAATACAATAGTTTCTATTAAAATGATTATAAAAACCAATGATTAGAGGGGAAGCATATGGAAATCCGTCAAATGGAGAACTTTATCGTCGTTTGTGAGGAACTCCATTTCACACGTGCTGCAGATAAAATCGGCATTTCTCAACCTACCTTGAGCCAACAGATTCGAGCGTTGGAGGATGAGTTAGGTGTTCCCTTGTTCGACCGGGTAGGCAAAAAGATTGTGATGACGCAGGCGGGAACGCTATTTCTGGAGCACTGTGTACAAATGGTTCGGCATTTACAGAATACCCAAGATGCATTAGCTGAATTCCGCAATGATCAGCGAGGCAAGCTGGTGATTGGTGTCCTACCGTCCGATTTGGACTACCGTCTTACTCCATTGCTCGTTAATTTTCATGCCCATTTTCCCAAGGTGAAATTAAAGGTTGTTTCTTCGATTTATGTATTGAATCAAGTGTTGGATAACGAAGTAGACATCGGCATTGAGCTTACTTCCATTTCAGATGACCGTCTTGTCCGCATTCCTTTGTGCAGCGAAGAATACGTACTCGTCGTTTCGGAGAACCACGCTTGGGCTGAACGAAATGAGATTGGAATTAAGGAACTGCGCGATATTCAGACCGTAATGTTCCCAGAAGGATTCACAGGCAGAGAACTGGTTGATGGCTATTGCCGGAAATATGGTTTCACCTTGAATACAATTATGGAGACAAGTTCGGCAACCTCCATTATTAGTCTGGTCAAAGCTAACGTTGGCGGTACGATACTGCCCTATCCACTGATCAAGGCAATGAATGAACCGACATTACGCATCATCCGAATCACGGACGATGCTCCTTACCGTCACTTTGAGATCATTCATCGGTCCGACCGTTACCTGACCCAATCTGCCAAAGCATTTATTGAGAAAACCATTAATTATTTTAATCAAGGATAAGATCAGAGGGAGAGTGACTTGAATGCAAATAAAAGAGGTTAACTTGTTCACACATCAAATGGAGGCAATGAAGCAGTTTTACGGTACGTTATTGGAGTTGGAGCTACTGGAGGAGAGTACATCGTCCGTATCGTTCCGCACAGGAAATTCGGTCCTTTCATTTCAGCAAGCTCCTGGCCAGGAAAAGCCCTTCTACCATGTCGCATATACGATTCCGACAAACCAACTCGCTGAAGCCAAGAAGTGGGTTCAAGATCGAAACATCTCTTTGCTTTCTAAAGATGATAAAGATGAATTCTATTTCCCCTACTGGGATGCTACTGCTTTCTATTTCTATGACCCGAGTGGTAATTTGATGGAGTTCATCGCTCACCATTCGTTGGATAATGCAGTCGAAGAAACCTTTGATTCTAGGCAGCTGCTGTGCATTAGCGAGATCGGCCTGCCTGTCGAAGATGTACCCGGTACCATAAGCAAAATGAATGGACAGTATCACCTTGAACCCTTTGCCGGAGACGGAAAGCAATTTGCCCCCATCGGTGACGCAGAAGGCATGTTTATTCTAATCGATAAAGAGATGCCCTGGTTCCCAGACGGACGTATGCCCGGCGTTTTTGCCACTGAGGTGAAGGTTGCAACGGGGCAACCCGGTAGTCTACGTATACAGGATGGTCTGTATTCCATTGTTTCGATTTGATGTTAGAGTGTACTGAATGAAAAGCTCAAGAGGGACGTGCGACTCAATACTTACCAAAACCATCCTCACAAGTGATATCCGCCTTAAGAATATCGTACAGATTTTGTTTGGAATTCTCTAATTTTTTCTGAGCATCTTCAATTTCTGTTATTTTCGCTTGGATAATGCTCGCTTGTTCATTACTTGAAAATCCCTGTTTAGAGATCATAGATTGGATCTCATGGATCGTAAAACCAACAGCTAAACATTGTTTAACTACATCCAGATGCTGAATAATGCTCTCGGCATATATCCGATAGTTATTTTGATCTCTCAGCATATGTTCATCCGTGATAATACCTATCTTCTCATAATAACGAATAGTGGATATCGGAAGGTTTACACTCTTGGCTACTTCACTAATTTTCATATGGATCGCCCTCGTTTCTTTTTCTTGCTATAAAGTATACTTCATAGTTTACAATCCTCATAGTGAGACGAATTGAGGTAATCCCATAACCCACTCTCACCAATATTAGATATGAGGAGAGATATCCATATGAATACAATTACCGGCCAATTCAACAAAACAAATGATTTTGATACCATCGTCTTGGAGCGCCATTCCGTTAAAGTCTATGACCCTGAAGTCAAAATCAGCCGCCAGGAGATGACCGAGATACTGGCGAAAGCTTCACGTGCCCCTTCGGCGATTAACATGCAACCGTGGCGTTTTCTTGTCATCGACAGTGCTGAAGGCAAAGAGAAGCTTGCACCACTAGCCTCTTTTAACCAGACACAGGCACTAACGTCCTCGGCTGTCATTGCCGTGTTTTACGATGCCAATAACGTTGAATACATGGAAGAGATTTTCAATAAATCAGTGGAACTTGGATACATGCCACAAGACATCATGGATATGCAAATGCAGCAGGTAAAACCTTATTATGCGAACATAAACGCATCCGAACTACGTGATATTAATCTCATTGACTCAGGTCTCATATCCATGCAACTCATGCTCGTTGCCCGTGCCCATGGCTATGATACGAACCCTATGGCCGGCTATGATAAAGACCAGATCTCTGAAGCCTTCGGACTAGATAAAGAGCGTTTCCAGCCCGTGATGTTGATCTCCATAGGTAAAGCAGCCAAAGATGGCTACCCTTCCTATCGTCTCCCAGTTGAAACGATTACGACTTGGGCGTAACCAATAGTAAATTCTAAAACAAACATGACAATGGAAAACTCTATTTATGAGCATCATTTTTAAACTCATTTCAAATTATCCTGTTGCTCGTGGGTATTACCAGTTAGAAATTAATCGTGTAGAGAATCATTACTTTCATTCGAAAAATAGATAAAATTTCTGTTCGGCCCCTATAACCAGAGTGCTTACCCTATAAACTTTGCTTCAGTCAAAGGATTTCATAAATGTGCCCTCTACTGATTTCGACATAGGAATTTTAACGTTAGATTCATAATGGAAAGGTTCATAACAAAAAGGGTCCTAATGACAACTGTCATCAGGACCCTTTTTAATTAAACTTAAATATTATAAGAATTTAACAATCCCTTACTCTACCGTTACGCTTTTAGCCAGGTTACGTGGTTTATCCACATCGTGACCCAGTGCCAGGGAAGCGTAGTATGCAAGCAATTGCAATGCTACAACGGACAGAGCCGGGCTAAGCAATGGCAGCGTCTTAGGAATTGCAAACGCTTGGTCAACGGATTTCAGCAATGGTGCTACGTGCTCTTCGTACGTAATTGCCAGTACGTCTGCGCCACGTGCTTTCACTTCTTTGATGTTGCTCACGGTTTTCTCCAAAACGTTCTCCTGCGTTGCCAGAGCAATGACAGGGATACCGTCCTCGATCAATGCGAGCGTACCATGTTTCAACTCACCCGCAGCATACGCTTCGGAGTGAATATAAGAGATCTCTTTCAGTTTCAACGATCCTTCTTGTGCTACTGCATAATCCAGACCGCGACCGATGAAGAAGAGATGTTCATGTTTGGAGATTTGCTCTGCATATCCTTTAATAGCTTCCGCTTGCTCCAGCATGGATTCAACTTGCTCAGGCAATGCTTGCATTGCTGCCAGCATGTGAGCAATCTCTTCTGCTGTTTGCGTGCCACGAACTTGTGCAAGGTACAGACCCAGCAGGTTGAACGCGATCAACTGCGAAGTATACGCTTTGGTAGAAGCTACTGCAATTTCCGGTCCTGCCAGTGTTGCAATCACATCGTCCGCATCACGTGCAATGGAGCTACCTACAACGTTAGTGATGGCGAGTACATGTGCACCATTTGACTGTGCTTCACGCAGTGCAGCAAGTGTATCAGCCGTTTCACCGGATTGGCTCACCACGATCACAAGTGTATCTTTGCTTACGATCGGGGAACGATAACGGTATTCGGAAGCAACATCTGTTTCTACCGGAATACGTACCAGTTGCTCGATTACAGTACGTCCAACCAGACCTGCATGGTACGCTGTACCACAAGCGATGATTTGAACGTTACGGATATTTTTGATTTGTTCTTCAGTCATTTTCAACTCAGGAAGTTGAACCTTTTTGCTTTCATTATCGATGCGACCCAGCATTGTATCACGATATGCTTTTGGTTGCTCATGAATTTCTTTCAGCATGAAGTGCTCGAATCCGCCTTTTTCTGCAGTTACAGCATCCCAATCGACACGAATCATTTCCCGAGAAATAAAGTTACCTTCAATCGTCATCAATTCGACAGCATCATGTGTCAATACAGCCATTTCACCATCATTCAGAATGTACACGTTACGTGTATGTTCCAGAATTGCCGGGATGTCGGAACCAATGAAGTTCTCGCCTTCACCAATACCAATAATCAATGGGCTTGCTTGACGCACAGCTACGAGTTTCTCAGGCTCATGCTCTGTCAATACACCCAGTGCGAATGCGCCACGCAACAACGTGATCACTTTTTGAACTGTTTTAACGATATCACCATTGTATTCACGCGCAATCAGGTGAGAAATAACCTCAGTATCTGTCTCGGAAGTGAACGTGTGACCTTGAGCCATCAATTCGTCCTTCAGATCCAGGTAGTTCTCAATAATACCGTTATGCACAACAGAGAACTTCTGACTTCCATCCGTGTGTGGATGAGAGTTCTCATCCGATGGTTTACCATGAGTTGCCCAACGTGTGTGTCCGATTCCGGCATTACCTACCAGTGGTGCACCATCCAGCTTAGCTTCAAGATTCGCAAGACGACCAAGAGCTTTCGTGATTTGCAGACCTTCTGGTGTGAATACCGCGATACCTGCAGAATCATAACCACGATACTCGAGTTTCTTCAATCCTTCGACCAATACCGATTGAGTGTTCTTATTACCAATATATCCAACAATACCGCACATAGTTTATTTCCTCCGATTGTATATGAATACTGTGTCACGAAGAGAAACAGGCTGGCACGGCATATCGAAAAAATGAAAATGATTGCCTAACGTATCATGAAAACTTTCAATTATTCAATTATCAATGATCAGAGCAGCCTCTTGCCGCTCCGCAGTCATGAGCTGTTATTAGATGCAATCATGAATGTACATCATTTTCCCGTCCGCGCACTGTTCACGCTCTTCGCGCACATTCATTTGAATTTTAGTTGAATCTTGCACCTACCGGCGCGTTGTGTGGACAGTCACCCATCCATTTTCCGCAATCCGGTTCACGGCTCTGGTGCATCACCGGGAGGTCCCCGCCGAACAATCCGAACACCTCCACCTCGTCAGCTTGATTGCCGTCGATCTTGCTCAGTAGCATCTTCATTATTTCAAGATTCATACCGATCAAAATCCTTCCCGCGCAACTTCAAGCTCTGGCGCTTGTGTAACTAGTACCTTACGATCCTCACTTTCTGTGTCTGAATGACGACTCCACTCATTATATGCACGTCAGGTTCATTTTGCAATGGAGCAAAGTACCTGTGACAATTTCGGCATATTTACCCACAATCCCGACCGGTTAAACAGACCCATGGTCTCACTAGGCCGGGACGTAGGAATATGGGTTTGTATGGCATAAACCCTGTTAGATTAAACCTTATGAGACAGTGATTCCCTTGATACAACCGTGTTTGGAAGGCCTATAGATCAGGTCCTATACCAGTTCTTTTTGCACAACATCTGCAATTTGAGATACGAATTGTTCAAGTTCATCCTTATCTGGTCCTTCCGCCATAACGCGGATCAAGGATTCAGTCCCGGACGCACGAACGAGTACACGTCCATTATCACCCAGATGCTGCTCGACTGTAGCAATAGCTTGCTCAATCGCCGAATTGCCCTCGTATTTGCTCTTATCTTCAACGCGAACGTTCACCAATACTTGTGGATACTGGGTCATCAGCGCCTTAAGTTCACTCAGTTTTTTACCGGAAGCTTTCATCGTGTCCACGAGCTGAATCGCTGTCAGCATGCCGTCGCCTGTTGTATTGTAATCCAGGAAAATAACATGACCGGACTGCTCTCCACCCAGGTTATAACCCCCACGGCGCATTTCTTCCATCACATAACGGTCACCCACGGCAGTCTTTGCTGTTTTCAGTGCCAGTTTCTCCGTTGCTTTGTAGAATCCGATGTTACTCATTACGGTAGATACCACGGTACTGTCTTTCAGCTTGCCTGCACGATTCATCGCATCACCACAGATGCACAGAATGAAGTCACCATCAACCTCAGCGCCTGTCTCATCAATAGCGATCAGTCGATCCGCATCCCCGTCAAAAGCAAGGCCCAGATCCGCATTATGTTTCAGCACCTCTTGTTTCAAATGCTCCGGGTGAGTTGATCCGCATTGCTCATTGATATTCAGGCCGTTAGGCTCAGCGCCAATGGCAATGACTTCTGCACCAAGTTCTCTGAATAATTTGGGTGCCAGCTCATAAGCTGCTCCATTAGCACAGTCCAGAACAATTTTGAGTCCTGAGAACGATTCATTTACCGTTGTTTTCAGGTAGTCCAAATAGCGATAACGGGATTCTTCATCCACAATTACGGTTCCCAAACCACCACCCACAGGGCGCGGCAATTGATCCGTATCTGCATCCATCAATTCTTCGATCCGGTTCTCCGTCTCATCCGACAGTTTGAAGCCATCTCCCCCAAAAAATTTGATTCCGTTATCCTCAACCGGATTGTGGGAAGCCGAGATCATTACCCCTGCATCGGCTTTCAGCAGACGAGCAATATACGCCACTCCAGGAGTGGATACAACGCCCAGACGAATTACATCGGCGCCAATGGACAGCAAACCTGCAACCAGTGCGGATTCCAGCATAAGCCCCGAGATTCGGGTATCCATACCGATAACCACTTTTGGTCTTTCCACACCACCAGCAAGTACATAACCACCACAACGTCCGATGCTGTAAGCCAGCTCCGCCGTTAACTCTTTATTGGCAACACCTCTTACGCCGTCTGTACCAAAATATTTCCCCATGATCTAACTCCTTCTATTCGCATCATATAAGAGCATAAACGTTATTTTTAAAATTCTAATCTGAACATTTTTTTTACGGATTGGAGCCACTATTACTGCTACCACTGTTATTGGAATTACCTCGACTGGTATTCCCCTGCTGGCTCTGCTCCTGATTGTCCGTATTCGATTCTGTTTCTTCTTCTCCAGGAGCAGTTTCGGTATCCCCATTCTCGACTTCGGCTGGTGAAGGATCAGGCCCCACCGTCCCTTCATCATTCGGATCTTCGCCAGGAGCAACCGTCGTATCATCAGACTTTTCGCTAATTTTGACGGTAGCGCTCAGATCAACTGATGATTCATCCAGTTTGGCAAACCGAGGCAAGTCAGCCTCAAGCTTTATTTCATGCGTACCTACCGCAAGTCCAGCAAGATCCGCAGTCAATTTGATATCATCGCTACTTAGACCTTCAAGCATCGTTGAAGAACCTCTAAGCGTAATATTCAAGCCGCCACTTTTGGGAGTAACCAGTGTCCCTTCCAGCCCGTTTCCCGCGCCAGTAAGCGTAATGGGTACGTTCGGAAAGACTTTGGTCGTCTCCTGAAGCTCATCATAAGGCGATACCGTCACCTTAAGCTGAATCGAACTAGGCTCGATTTTCTCAAAACCGGGCGGCGGCGTCAAGTCCACGTTAACTGTCGACGTCCCTGCCTCATCGAACTGTGTGAGATCAAGGGTTACTTGGTCGTAGGACTGTATACCCGCAAGCGCATCCTCTGTGCCGTAAACCGAGACTTCTTTCACGCTTGGCTCAACCGTGGAGAGCACCATTCCCTCAGGCAGCTGTCCCGAATATTTGATTCTTAAGGGCACAGTTGTATAGGGCTGACTGACAGGAATACGGACTTCTACGGTTTCTGGTGTAACAATCGCATTTTCAATGACCTTGCCTTCGGCATCATATGCCTGAAGCTTCACTTTTTTCTGCGTCACGTCATCCTTCGCATCCTTCACGCTCACACTGCCCTGAACCTTCTCTACGGCGTCAAGCTGCCCTTCCGGCAGAGTTACCTTAACTGGACCTGAAGGTTCAACAACGGGCGTTCCAGCGTTATATCCGGCGGATGGTTCTCCTTCGGGTACAATATTCACATCGAAGGATTTGGTGCCCAATTTTTCCACGTTGACCGTAACCATGGAAGGCTCCATGCTGACTACCTCAACCCCGGAAGGCAGATCAGGCACCAATGGCAGTGTATTGGACCCATCCTTCACCTGACTAAGATCCACTAGCACTTTATAATCATCATTCGTAAAAATCGAAGTTAACATCGAACGCTGCCCTTTAATCTCCAGACGGACCTCATCCGTACTTAATGAAGTAAGTACATAGGAGTTGCTGTCGAGTCCATAAGGCTGAACAGGCACAGTGCGCTCCACAACCTTATTCGTTGTCCCGGTCGAGATTGTTGGCGTAGTTGGTACTTCATCCAGATGTATCATGAACCAGAGCAACAAACTCACCGCTAAAGCGAGAATCTTGGCAAAATTGTTGTTATTGAACCATTTATCCATTTTTACGTCCCCCCTTCCGTTTCCAGAAGGTAGTCCAACCATTCTTTTTAGTCAGATTGGATGTTGGACGCAGTTCTTCGTACAGTTTGGCAATCAGCGATTCTTCCTTAATATCACGAACAACCTGTCCATTCATCGCAAGCGACACTTGTCCTGTCTCCTCCGAAACAACCAAACAGATCGCATCCGCAACCTCGGTAATCCCGATTGCTGCACGGTGACGCGTTCCTAGCTCTTTGCTAATAAACGGATTCTCGGACAAAGGCAAATAACAGGCTGCCGCCGAAATCTGTTTGCCCTGTATAATGACGGCTCCATCATGGAGCGGTGTATTCGGAATAAAAATGTTAATCATCAGCTCTGAGCTGACCAGAGATTGCATCTGGATACCGGACTCTGTGTAATCGTTCAGACCCGTTTCCCGTTCGAATACAACCAGTGCACCTATTTTACGTCGTGACAAATAATTCACGGACTTAATAATCTCACCAATTAACACCGTTAATTCTTCATCACTTGCTGCTGCCGAGCGTCCAAACAGTTTGCCTCGACCCAATTGCTCCAGACCACGGCGCAGTTCCGGTTGGAAGATAATAAAGACCGCAACGACACCAAACGTAAACATCTGGTTCATTAGCCATTTGAGCGTATAGAGGTTTAGCCACGTACTTAGTGCCCAGATCACTACAAGGAACAGAATACCTTTAAGCAGCTGAACCGCACGGGTACCCCGCACAAGCAAAATCAATTTGTACATAATATAGGTAACGATCAATATATCGATAACGTCCTTAATGGACTCTTTCCACGTTAAGTCAGCAAAATAGTTCATAAGCCAGCCCCCGCTATCCCCATTGATGAGTAAACCCTGCTCTCATATTAACCCATTAGGATTTAATTAATCCTTTTCTCGCATTTGCATAATCCATTCAAGCTCACTCTCAGGTACAAAAGTTGGCCAGGAAGGAGCACTCTGATCCAACTAACGTATAGACGAATAGAATTATTTCGATCTATATTTTGCGGATTGAAAGACGCTCTTTGGATTTATGCAAAAAGCTTATCTATATGTAGTAGTATGTTCTCTTTAGTATCTAGGTTATAACGTTAACGTTCAGGTTGCAAGTTACGGGAGTCACAAACTGCGCAGAAACAACACAAATCCCATAAATTACAAAGTCATTAGATAAAAAAAGAGTACCCCAGCAATCTGGAGGTACCCTGCTTGGTATATACCATTGAAGAATCTACCCTGATTTAGCGGTAAGCCACTTCATTTACCATATTGGTTATTTTGTACCAGAACCAGTCCAGCGCCTGATCAATACTTTTCACCTGACCGGAAATATGTGCCGTTGAAGCCTGATACAACTGTCCGTCGATGACCGTCAGATTGCCATTTACATCACCGTATACCTGAGCAGTTCCATTCTCTATCGTAAGATCGCCAGCAATGGACTTGCCCTCCGGAACAATAACCGTGTTTCCTTCAATCACGATCTGGTCCAGATTATTTCCCTTAACGACCATTTCGTTATTCTGATTCCAGAAATTCCAGGCGCTAAAGAGCATCACGACCAAAAAGAAGGCTGCCGCCGTCAGCGCGGGATGTCCTTTGACCCATTTGAGCCATATTTGCTGTCTCTTGGGCTGGGGCAGAGCATTCATAATTCGATTGGTCAGCTCATCCGAGGCAGACGGTGAATAGTGTTTCATGGCAAAGAGTAGCATTTCCGTCTGTTCCAACTCTTTAAAGCGCATGCGACAATCCGGACAGGTCACAAGGTGACTTTTCAGTTCAACCTTCTGGGCCGGGGACAACGACTCATCCAAACATTCATGCATTAAAGAGACGGCCGAGTTGCAATCCATATGAGAGCCAATCCTTTCTTAGATCACTTAGTCCTTGCATCGCCAAAAAGCACGCATAAGACTTGCATACATTACATACGTATCCGTTTCGGATATGTTTCAAATAAATTCGCCCAAATAAAAGACGGTTTACATTTACAACTTATACTCCAGTTTTTTACGCAAAAAATCACGCCCACGATGAACACGAGTCTTAATCGTTGTTACGGGCATACCTGTCACATCACTGATTTCCTGTAGCGACAAGTCCTGTAAATATCTCAAAATCATGACTGATTTATACTTGGCCGGCAAACTGTCAATCGCTTCACGGATTAGTGTCTGTGTTTCAGACAAAAGTGCTTCACTTTCTGGTGTACGATCATCGCTTGGAAGCATCGCATAACCATCAGACCCTTCCTGATCATTCAGTTCTGCATCCAATGAATAAGAAGGTTTCTTGCGCCGTAAGCGGTCAATACACAGATTGGTTGCAATCCGGTATATCCAGGTTGAGAACTTCTGGTTCGGATCATACTTCTCCATATTGCGAAACACACGCAAAAACGTCTCCTGTACAACGTCTTCGGCTTCATGACGATTGTTCAGCATCCGGTATGCCAGATGAAACAGCTTGTCCTTGTATAATTCAACGATTTCTGCAAAGGCCCGCTGGTCACCCTTCAGTACCAGCTTAACAAGCCTGTTCTCCAAATTGTCCACCCTTATTCCCCCAGACATGCTGATGGGTCTTCCGCCTTCTGATACCCGTCCACACTTGTAATTCACCAATCAAATCGTAAATCAACTTTGGTCAAAAATCAAGACTGTGCCGGAAAATATCCGCCAAAAACAGTAAAAACGGGAACTCCCGAAGGAGTCCCGTTTCATCTCTCACTCAAGCTGAGGAAAGAATTAAGCTTTTACTATCTATACGGCTGGAAAATTCACTTCATATATTTTAAGCAGATTAACGATCAACCCGTATTCCGAAGTCCTGCTGCAATGCCGTTAATCGTAAGCAACACTTCACGCAGTAACTCTGTGTCATCCTCGCCACGCTCACGCATATCTCTGAGCTCACTCAGTAGTTGGACCTGCATGTAGGACAAAGGATCGACATACGGATTACGAAGTCGGATCGACTCTTGAATCACCGGTACATCATCCAGAATTTCAGCTTCTCCGGTAATTTTCAGAATCAGCTCTTTGGTGAGCTTGAATTCCGATTCAATCTGACCATAGATGCGATCACGTGCTTCCTCATTGGAAGTCATAGCCGAGTATTCCTTCGCAATGACTAGATCCGCTTTGGCAACAGCCATCTGCACCGTATCAATTAGTGTACGGAAGAATGGGAAGTTTTCATACATTTCTTTCAGGACAACCAGATTTTCTTCTTTATCCTGATAGTAACTTTGCAGTCCCGTTCCTGCCGCATACCATGCGGGAAGCAGATAACGACTTTGGGTCCAGGCAAATACCCAAGGAATCGCTCTCAGATCCTCGAACTTGTCGCTGTTTTTCCGTTTGGATGGACGTGAACCAATATTCAGTTCCCCAACCTCAGGTAGCGGTGTCGATTCCTTGAAGAAAGTAAAGAAGTCTGGATCACGGAAAATGAGATCCTGGTATTTCGTCAGAGATACTTCGGAAATATCTTTGATGATGCTGTCCCACTGACGCTCTGATTCCGACTCTTGCGGCTCCAGACCGTTTAGTGCAGCTGTAATCAAAGCCGATGTAGCCTGCTCAAGACTGCGGTATGCAATGCCCTGAAGGGAATAACGGGAAGAGATAACCTCACCCTGCTCTGTAATCTTGATTCCTCCACCAATGGTGTGTGGTGGTTGAGCAAGAATACTGCGGTTGAGAGGCATGCCTCCACGTCCGAGCGCCCCACCTCTACCATGGAAGAACTTCAGCTTAACGCCGTGTTTATTACCAACAGCAGTGATAGCATTCATCGCCACGCGCAACTCCCAGTTGGCTGTAACCACTCCGCCATCCTTGTTGCTGTCCGAGTAACCCAACATGATTTCATGCAGTTCATTCCGTCCACTCACACTTGCGCGATATACCGGAAGGTTGAACAGCTTCTCCATAATTTCCGAAGCGGCATGAAGATCATCAATCGTTTCAAACAATGGAACCGCTTGAAGCGTAGATACCACTTCACCGTTATGTTCTTTGCGGAACAAACCTACTTCTTTAGCAAATACCATAACCTCAAGCAGGTCACTTGCCCCTTGGGTCATACTAATCAGATAGCTTGTGATACAACCGGCCCCAAACTCGCTCTGAGCACGCTTGATCGTACGGAATACGTCCAGACACTCTTTGGTCCCCTCTGTGTATTGGTGATAAGGGGAAGTCAACGGACGAGGATCATCCAGCAAACGAGCCAGCAAATCGATTTTGCCATCTTCCGTCAAACGAGCATAATCTTCTACGATGTTCATCTTGGCCAAAATCTCTGACATCGCATTTTCATGCTCTTTGCTGTGCTGACGCACATCCAATGCAGCTGTATGGAAACCGAACAACTCCACTTGACGAATCATTTTGCGAATGGTCGTATCCGCTACATAGTCTGCAAAGTGATGACGAAGGCTGCGATCGATAATCATCAGATCATCCATCAGTCCTTGAGCGCTGTCATAGCGATTAGGCTGTCCTACTTTGTTCTCATCCAGGACATTGTTCAGCTTGGCAATCATATATGCCAATTTAATACGATATGGCTCTTTTTCATTCCGCCACATATCCACTTTTTTCAATGTTACACAACTACGGTCTTGCTCAATCGACTGTACCAGCTCATCCGATACGTGGATGATGTTCGTACTGAAGCTGAGATGTCCCATAAGTTCAATCATAATCCGTTGATACTCACGTAAAGCGAGCTTACGCTGCATCAACAGTGTCTGCCATGTTACATCTGAAGTTACCGAAGGATTTCCATCCCGGTCTCCACCGATCCAGGAACCGAACCGCAAATACGTCGGCACATGCCAGTCATGGTCAGGATAAAATTTATTCAGGCAGCGTTCAAGCTCCTGGTATACATCCGGAAGTACATGGAACAACGTTTCATGAAAGTAATACATTCCGTTCCGTACTTCATCAAGCACAGTCGGTTTACGGTCACGAAGCTCATCAGTCTGCCATAGAGTAATGACTTCGTTCAGCAGCTTCTCCCGCAACTGTTCACGTTCACGCAACGTCAGCGTAGGATTATCAAGTGACATGACATCTTCGGATATCCGTTTGTGGATGTCCAGTATAACCCGACGCATGGCTTCGGTTGGATGAGCTGTCATCACCAATTCCAGCGATAACTCGTCTAGAATATCCTCTACTTCCGTGTGAGACAGTCCGCGTTCCTTCAGATCTTGTACTGCTTTTTCAATCGATCCTGGCTGCACAGCGTCCCCTGCAGAACGTTCATAATCCCGTTTACGCCGGATCCGATGGTTTTGTTCAGCAATGTTAACTAATTGAAAATAAATCGCAAAAGCTCGAATCACCTGATGGCGATTTTCCGAGTCTAATTCCTGGATCATCGTTTTGAACTCTGCATAAAGTTCTGGCAAGAACTCTGCACGCAACGATTTGCTCGTTTCCCGAATCTTCTCAACGATATCTAGAAGCTCCGTGCCTCCTTGATGGACAAGAACTTCTCCGAGTATATTGCCCAGGAACCGCACGTCTCGCCGAAGCAGGTTGTTGGATTGGCTTTTGCTGGCGGTTACCATAGTTTCAGTCATGCTTATCCTCCCATCTGATCGTTCCATTCGTACACGTAAATTTGACACCTTCATAACATCATACAATAAAATGGTACGAAAATCTTTATTTTTCTACTAGTAAAAATGGGGATTTACCCTGATTTACAGCACAAAAACACGCTTTATTATTCATTTTCTTGTTCTGCTTCGATTAATGGTCAAATGCTGTCGCATGATACCTTTTTCACGTACTTTTCATTACTCGAATAACTCATACCTATTCTAAATTTTTCATAAATATACAGTTAGACTGGGAATGTTCGTTGTACCTGAATCGATTCGTATCTGCATGATTTCCATTGTTACAAACCAGACGAAACATAAAGAAACATGACCGGCAAAGCAAGCTTTTGTATACTTTATCACAGTGACGCAATAAATTAAAGAGTGTATTTATAATTTTTTGATTCTTTTAGCAGAATTTAATGAAGGAGTTCGGAGGTATTTTTTCACTTATCAAACGAATATAGAGGAGATTGGTATTATAATGAGATGTTGTTTCTATAAATAAAAGAAAAGTCCCTGTATATACAGAGACTTTCCAATGAAACATGAAGCGGGTGATGGGAATCGAACCCACGCTATTAGCTTGGAAGGCTAAAGTTCTACCATTGAACTACACCCGCATGTAAAAATCGGGATGACACGATTTGAACATGCGACCCCCTGGTCCCAAACCAGGTGCTCTACCAAGCTGAGCTACATCCCGATACTTATGAAAATAATGGCGCGCCCTGAGAGATTCGAACTCCCGGCCTTTTGATTCGTAGTCAAACGCTCTATCCAGCTGAGCTAAGGGCGCATATAAAACTTTAAAAAGATTGGAGCGGACGATGGGAATCGAACCCACGACCCTCGCCTTGGCAAGGCGATGCTCTACCGCTGAGCCACGTCCGCAAAACCTATGCGCGTGGAGGGACTTGAACCCCCACGTCGTGAAACGCTAGATCCTAAGTCTAGTGCGTCTGCCAA